>NZ_JAAHGT010001014.1 GCF_010672385.1 Okeania sp. SIO2F4 | reverse complement strand
GGAATAGAGGTTGACAAACGTATTGTACTTGAGTTCCAGAGTTGTGCTTTCCGGTCCTCTTGGTTTTCATAAAGTTTGGTATTATAGCTCAAAACGTCAGATTTAATACTAACTAAAATGTCAGAGTCTCCATCGTTGTCATAGTCTGCCAAACTGTAATTATTGATATTAGTAGGCAAAAGAACTTTGGTATTTTCAGTTAAGTTACCATCTATATTTTCGTAGAGTTTTGTAATAGAATTGGAGGAGTTGTCATTACCAGTTAGGAGCAAGTCCCAATCTCCGTCAATGTCGTAGTCTATCCAACTATGAAAACCTTTATCATAGTTATAAAAAGGTGAGTTAGTCGCAATACCAGGTAGAATAATATTTGTATCTTCAACAAAAGTATTCCCAGTATTTTTGTATAGTTTAGAGATATAATTGTCAGAATTATCCTCACCAGTTAATAAGATATCCCAATCTCCATCATTATCGTAATCTTTCCAACTAATATCTCCCCAGATACCAGGTAAGGTAACATTTGTATTTTCCACAAACCCACTACCTATATTTTCATAAAGCTTAGTTTGAAAGTTAGAAAGAAAAAAAGGATCGGGAAAACCGTTGAGGATAACATCTAGGTCTCCATCATTGTCATAGTCTTGTCTGTTAGTAAATCCATTAAGAAATGGTAGATTTTCCTGATAATCTGTAGCCTCAAACCCACTACCTGTGTTTTCATAAAAGTAGTGTTTAGTAGTATATCTTAGGAAGAAGTAAGACACATTTAACCTGATATCTAAATTTCCATCATTGTCAAAATCAATCCAATCTCCATTATTAATATAATCAGTCGTTATAGTATTATAATCTAGAGTAGCGTACTCAACTAAACCACTCTCAGTGTTTTGTAATACTCTATTGCCATATAAGATATCTTCATCTCCATCATTATCAAAATCCCCAACAGTTAAATCTGGATCATAAATATAACTGTTAAAACCATCTATAATACTGAAAGACAAGTTTGGATCTTCAGTAAAAGTCATAATATTCTCCTCAGAAAATATAAAAACTACCAAAATTTGTGTTCTACTTATATTTTAACTCAAGTAAATTGACGATATTTTTCACCTCATAGTTGCACAATTAATAGCTGTTAATTTTTGATAAATTATTTTGCCAAATAGAGTAATCTATGTTAGGAATATCTAAATAATTATGGCAAGTTAAATCTTAATAATATTGAACTTATCTTGTTAGGAAAAAGCTCAACATTAAACTACCTGTTAAAAATCAATGGATTCATCTTCTAATATTATTATCCTGGCTCAAAATCGTCATGATTATCGCTGCACAAATTTAGGATAAAAATCCGCCTCCTCAATAGAAATATCAACCCTAGTTTTTAGCCTCGGCAACAGTTTAGAAAAAATCCCCTTAAATCAAATAATAAACTTAGATACTCTCCTCACTCCCTTACAATTTAATCCCATAACTAATCCCTCTGATGTTATTAACAATTTAATCGCCGAAAGTATCCACCCACCACTATATTTTCTCCTCACACATTTCTGGATGAAACGATTTTTAAACCCAGGATAAATAGCATCTCTCTGGGTAGGGCGATCGCTCTGTGTCATCTTTGGTTTAGCTATACTTGCATTTCGCTCTCGGTTAATAAGTCACATCGCAGGAGCAATAATGGCAGTTTCCCTCTACGGAATTTATCTCGCCCAAGAAGAGCAACATTATACCCTTACAATTTGATAATTAATTTTTTTGCTTAAATTTACTATTAATTTTCCCCTTGTATTCCACAGATAATAGCAGGATTTTATATCAGACAAAAGTGTTATTATTGCTAATAATCATAAGGATTTTTAGGTTTAGGAATTGATTCTATTTCTGTTGGCAAAATTGTTAATTTACGTTGACCGCTCAACTCGTCAGTAATCATTTTTCCTTTTACTTTCAACCAACTATCTTGAGGATATTTACTCCGACTTCTGCCTTCTGGTAATTTAACTGGTAATCCCACCGGATAAGCATCAGCAGCACAGCAAGTCAGAATAAATCTAGATATCCAGAAATATTGCTCAGATAATCCCCTAGGATAAATTACAAAACCAGTTACTTCAACTTTTTGACCGTTATAAGCATCTGGTTCTGGATAAACATTTAAAGTCCTGATCCATTCAATTAGCGATCGCTCTTCTGGTTTAGTTGCAGTCCGAAATTCTTGAGGTTGACTTCTAGTTACTGGCAAAGATTCTGTTAACCCTCTTTGTAATGCTGTTTGACTAGCAAAAACTTGAGGAGTAATTGTTAAAGCTAGTAAAGCAGATATTAATAGTAAAGCACTACTCCAACCAGGAGGAAAAAGGTTAATATGTTGATTTTCAATTATACTAAGTTCTTGTTTCGATCTCTTTGATAATCCATAATTTTTGCTAATATTCCATAATTCCCATATTTTGCATCCACCTAATATTAATAAAGTGATTCCAGCACCAACAGTTAAACCAAAATAACGGGGATGAATCAATATATATAACTTTCCTGTCAGCCAATAATTTATCAACAAAAATCCCCAAGCCAAAATTGCTGCTACATCTAACCAAGGTTCATATCGTTTAAGTAGAGAAAATAATGATTTTTCAACCTTCATATAAAAAATTATTTCTGTAAATTATCGGCTAATTCAATTTAAATATAAGTTCACAACAAAAGCCATAATAAATGTCAATTGTGCTGCCAATATCATTAAATAAATCACAGCCCGTGACCGAAAAACTGATAATAACAAACCAACAGCTTTAATATCAATCATCGGTCCAAAAACTAAAAAAGCTAATAGAGAACCACTGGTAAAGGTTGCAGCAAATGACAAAGCAAAAAAAGCATCTACAGTTGAACAAATGGAAACCACTGCTGCTAAAGCTAGCATAGCAATAATTGAAGTAACTGGACCTTGACCAAGATTCAGAATAAGTTCACGGGGGGCAGCAACTTGAATAATCGCAGCGATCGCACTCCCAATTACTAATACTCCTCCTAATTCCCGTAACTCCTGCACCATACTATTTAACAAAAACAAAAGTCGCTGTTTATCAGGCACAACGAAGAGAGATGTCCAACCTATACCTTTGTTAGTAGTTGTTTGATTGCTCATCCCCAAAGACTTACCTTGAGCAACAGATGTCGTCATCGCTCCGGGAAAAAGTCCCATAGACTCTAGGGGTAGAGATGTAGTAGATTGTCCTAAAAAAAATGTTCCTGACTGTAGAAGAGGAGAAGTTTCAAACGTTTGAGAAACTGACTGTTGTCTAGGTAATAAACGAGCAGTTGTGGGTTGCAGAATTTGTCGTATATCCTTCTGAACACTAAATATCCAACCAATAATTGTTGCTCAAGGTAAGA
>NZ_JAAHGT010001013.1 GCF_010672385.1 Okeania sp. SIO2F4 | reverse complement strand
ATCTTTTATTGATGTAAAACCATTTTATCCACAAGTAAAATTCTTATCTATATTTGTAGAAACTAATTCTATATCCTGGTCAGATTTTATTTCTAATGCAGGTAAATTTGAACACCATAAAGCATTGAATTTAGCTGAATATTTAACTCTTAATACTAAGGAGTGTCATGCTGTGATTAAAATTGATGATATAAATAAAATGGATAGAGCTAAAAATCTACCTGCTATTAGTTTCACTTACGATGAACGTTGTCACAAATTAGAAGAAGAAATATTAGGAAAATTTGGGAAAATGCCAACATTTAATGAATATTTTAAATCTAATATTGAAGGTATTTTAACAAAACTAGAAGAAATTTCCCAAGATTCACAAGATTCAGAATTCGAGCCTTTTTACTTGATCTTAAAAGTTGGTAATCTTGACAGTTTTGACATGAATAAGATTTGGAATGATGACATTACTTATTTCGTAAAGGGAATAGAAGGATTTAACGGATTTAGTGACAATGGATTGCATTATTCAAAGGCAGATACCTACCATATAGATGAAAAAATAGATGCTCTTATAATGGCACGATATTTAACTATGAGAACTAAAAAAAATCATGTTGTTATTGGTATATTAGAAAATGAGACTAAAGAGGTATGTATTGGAAAGTATGAGTATGATGAGCAACTGAAAAAAAAACATCAAGTATTACTTAAAAAATTTGCTAAAATGCCAGAATATAATGAATATGTAAATTATATTAGTGAATTATTGGATAAGGAAATAGAAAAGTCATAAAGGTAGGGCGATTCATTAATGGATAATGGCGAACTTGATAATTACAAGAAAGTTAAAACCGTTCGGGAATTGAATATCAGGAAATTCAAGAGCATTTTTTTCCCCTTGAAAGAGTCGGCTAATAAAGCTGAATTATTTATAGAAAATCATAGATTTATTATAGATAATCATAGGTTTCTAAGAACGGTTGAGAATTTAGGAGTTAGGAGGATTACCGAAAAATTTAGATATAAAGCCTCTCCATTCATAGAGTAGAGAAAAAGCGGTCGTTTCGGAGCATGACAAACGGATGGGATGGATGGGTTACCGGCGCCATATCCAATCTCCCCTTGAGAAGAAAAAAATCCTTTTAGTCAATCCTTCTATTACAGAAGAGGTAATTATTAATTATTAATTATTAATTTTCAACGTTACTTCTTTGCCAAGCAATTAGATAAATCGTCGAAAGTAGTAAAGTCAAAAATCTCCTCACTCAAATTTTATAATTCTGACAAAGACAAATCTGATAATTGATTTTTAAGATTCTCTGGAACCTCTCCAAAACGCTTTTTCAGTAGGCGAATTATTAGAGCGATCGCCTGTTTAATTCTGCCTTTTTCTTCTCCTTCTTCTCTAGCAAAAGCAATTTGACCACGACGGTCTCGAAGCAAGGTTTCTTGTCCGTGCAATTTTTCTAATTCTTGAGGAGTTAAATTAGCGCGGTTGGCAATATTAAGAGCTTTTTCTATTTCGGGAACCTCCTTTAAAGAAGTTGGTATTTCCTCTAAAATAGCTGCTTCTTTAATAAAATCAATCCACTTATCTGTTAAAGTCTCTAATTCGGATAAATTCTTCTTAAACTTCGGCAACTCCACAAATACAAAACCAATTTGTTCTTTAGTATATTCAAAATTTTCTAATCTATCTTTTAAAACAAAGTCGGTAATTAATCTGTCTGTATTTGGAAACATAAGAAAATCGACAATTGTTAAAGCTATTATCGGTCTAATCTCTGGATAATCTTCTCGTGATTTTAGCTGGTTTGAGTAAATTTTAGCAGCATTATAAACCACTCGATTTTCAAAACCTGCCACGTTAGCAACTTGCATTTCAATAATAACTGTTGACTTATCGTCCAAAACTGCCCGAAAATCAAAAAAACTATCCTTGAAAATTTCAACTTGACCGGGGCTATACGGGTCGATAATTTCCAAAGATTTAATCTTGTTTTTCCCCTCATAAATAATGGCGTTCAGAAAGCTAATTAATATGTCTTGACTTTTATTATAACCGAAGATTTTCTTAAAAGCATAATCTATTTTCGGACTAATAAATCTCATGATAATTTAACCTCCTAGTTAATTTTTACTTTAAAGCTATCTATGTGGTAACCAATTCAATCGCTCGTCGAAAGTAGTAAAATAAAAAATATCCTCGCTTAAATTTTCTAACTCCTCTAAAGACCTAAGCATTCAGCGGTCAGCTATTAGCTATCAGCTTTATTACTTTTAAAGTAATTGTTCAAAGAATTAAAAGTATGTTTCATTAATTGATAATTGATAATGGCGAACTTGATAATTACAAGAAGGTTTTAACCGTTACACCAATTGAATATTGGGAAATATTATTTCTTCTCTCTTGGGAGATTGGAGGCAAGCGTTTGCGCTTCGCAAAGCTTCGAAGTTCGCGTAGCGTCCCGGAGGGAACGGAAACCTCGCCATCCCATCCTAACGGACTGCTCCGCTTTCCGACCGCTGTCTTGGTCGATTGGAGGCAAGCGTTCGCGTAGCGTCCCGGAGGGAACGGAGACCTCGCCATCCAAGGACCGCTTTTTTCCCCTATCCAAGGGGAGGCTTTAAACCAAAATTATTTAATTATTAATAATTAATAATTAATAATTCGGTAAAAGATAAGCATTCAGCAGTCAGCATTTCCTGCGGAATGCTGCCCAAACAGCGGTCAGCTATTTATTTTAGTTTAATAAAAAAGCTTTATTAGTTGAGGTAAATCGAATCTTACTATCAAAGCCAAGTTTAAAGGTTATATTCGTTTAAAGCCTTTTTAAGGTAAGGATAGGGTTTGCGCTCGATCTGTTAGCGTTAGCGAGAGCTACCGTAGCAAGAGGCAGCTCCTCTGTTAGCGCAGCTCCTCCGGAGGAGGCAAGAGGCTGGCTAATAGCTGAATGCTTACTGTAAAAGTCAATTAGTCAACCTTAATAGTCTTAGGACTTACGCACCTGCAACGTATTTCCGTCATTGCGACCGACTCTTAAGCAATCTCAAACCCTACTTTTTCCTGCCTCCTGCGTAAGTCCTGAGTCTATCAAACCACATAGTTCATTTTCATTGCTGAGAGCTGACCGCTAATAGCTCAATGCTTACCTCAAGACAAATCTACTGATTTTTAAGACTCTCTGGAATCTAACCAAAACGCTTTTTGGGTAGGGGAATTGTCAGAGCGATCGCCTTCTGTACAAATGGTAGTCTATTGCTCAACTTATCAATATAAATATATGGATTCAGGGTGCATAATATACACCCTATTAATTCATCAAAAATCTACACTAATAAACTGTGATTCTGGTAAAGCTGCAATTTGTGCCGAATCTGTGTTCAACACATATCCTAATAATTGATTTA
>NZ_JAAHGT010001012.1 GCF_010672385.1 Okeania sp. SIO2F4 | reverse complement strand
ATTTCCTATAAGTAATTGGGTTATTGAACATTTTACTATCGAGTAACATAAACAAATATTGTCTTACATTATTAGGACTTACGCACGAGACCACAGATATAGCGTTAAAAACTATAACGTTATAGTTTTTGAACTCTATATATAGTATATTTGCGTAAGTCCTGATTATATAGCGTAAATTTTACTGAACAGCAAAAGTTGAAGTAGTTAATTTGAGGTTTGCCTCAATTTTTTTGATATTACACACATAATTCTTCTACCTCCATTTCCTTAATTTTAAGTTCTTGACCTTTAATAATATCAATTTCCACACTGTTACAAACATGACAAATACCGAATGGTTGCTCTAGAGAAAATTCTGCTCCACATTGACGACATTTTCCTAAACCGGGAATTTTAATAATTTCTAATTTTGCACCTTCTAAAACAGTTCCCTTTGTACAAACATCAAAACAAAATTCAATAGCATCAGGCATAATAGCAGAAAGTTCTCCTATTTCTAAAGTGACTCGTTTGACTGATTTATCTTGAGCATTTTCAGCAACTATAGCAACAATATTTTGAGTGATTCCTAATTCGTGCATATTTACAATAATTCCTCCAGTTTTTCAGGTAATTTTTCAGCTAAAAGTTAGAAGATAGGGAGATAATTTTCAGCCTCAAAAATTCACTTCCAGACTATTTATATTTACTGATGAAAAAAAACTATTTTCTCTCTCCCCAAAAAATATTATACCAATTCCCATGCATTAGTGCTATACTTGGGCAATACTTCAGTTGTTAACTGATCGGTACAAGCTCAATCACTTTTTTGCTAATTTTAACTAAGTTAATGTTAATTATTATTATGTTTGCTTCTCCCCTACTCCCCCACTCCCCTACTCCCCTGCTCAACAAAATGTAGAAAAGTTTTTGAGAAATGATATTAGTAGTAGGCGATCGCCCACCACATTTTTTAACTACAAAACTTCATCAGGGTTAATACCTCTTTCTCTGAGAAGTTCTGCTAGTCGGTCAGCTCGTTGTTTTTCCTGTTCGGCTCGTTCATCTCCAGTTAACAAAATATTACCCAACTCATCACACCATCTCAACCAATCATATTCTTTTCCTTCAAAAATACCATGCCAAATAATTAAACCCAATCCCACTTGAGACAAATAGAAATTTCCTAGCTCTACATAACTATTACCTCGTAATTCATATACTCGTAAAATAGTTTCCCCAAGTTGTTTTAGTGGGTCAAAAACGACATAATAACCAACCGCAGCAAAAGCATAATCTTTTCATTAATGGATAATGGATAATGGATAATTGATAATTACAAGAAGGTTAAAACCGTTACGGAATTGAATATAAGGAATATTTTCTTTGTTTTCCCCTATCCAAGGGGAGGCTTCAAGGCGCGAATTATTTAATTATTAATTATTAATTTTTCGGTAATTTACTACCTAGCTCATTACCGATTTTATTGGAGACAATTTCGATAGCTACTTCTGGAGGTTTGCCAAAAGAAAATACAAAATAAGAACGATTCTGTTTTTGACTCCAATCTTCCGGTACTTTGACTCGTAAACTGAGGAGAACGTCTGGTACGAGTGGTGGGATTTTATTGCCGTAAAAAAGCCCGACATTCGCAGTTGCTAAAAATGGTAAGTCTGTTGAAAAAGAACTGTATAAAGTAGTAGTTAATAGTCGTTGTTGTTTCTCAGTAATTAAACTATCCACAGGAGTATCATCCTCAGTAATAACATCACTAATATCTGGTTCTATAAATTCAAAATCTTCTGGTTGATTTTTGAAACTTTTGGGGGATGATTGAATATTTGTTTGTGTTGGTGATGTAGACATAATTTTTTTCCTTTATTAATTAGGGAATAGGGAGTGTAAGAATAGGGAATAGGGAGTGTAAGAATAGGGAATAGGGAGTGTAAGAATAGGGAGTGTAAGAATAGGGAATAGGGAGTGTAAGAATAGGGAATAGGGAATGTAAGAATAGTCCTATAAGTGTACCTCACTATCCTCAAAAGTGCTGTAATATCATGTTCGGTTGAATAGTTATGATTAGGATATAGATGGAAGAGATATCTCAAACCCGTGAGATTGCTTCCTTCCACTCCGTTCCAGTCGCAATGACTTTATAGTTAGTGTTTATCCGAACATGATATAAATCAATTATTAATTATTAATTATTAATTGTTGAAAGACTGCCACAAGGCATCAACTTCATCAGGTGTATAAATATCCTCACTTGTTAATTCCACAAAATCTTGTAAACGACGATTTAAAAAAGTTCTAGCAACTTTAATTATTTCTGCTTCTGGATAATTAGAATGAACCCAAATATTAACTTCAAACGAATTTATTCCGGTTGACTGAAGTAAGAATTTAACCAGATGATACTTATCGGAAAATCCAGGACGTTCTTGATACTTATTAATTTCTATAATCTCAATCTTAGCATCAAAAAAAGTTTTCATGTTCTTTATAGCAGTTTTCTAGTCTTGGAGGTACAAAGTTTTATTGCTCTAGGAAACAGGGAACAGGAAATACAAGAATAGTCTTGCAACTGTACCTCACTATCCTCAAAAGTGCTGTAAATATTCAAATTTTGAACTTCAACCATTAATAGCATTTCTCAAAAACTTTTCAATTTTGCTATTGAGTAGGGGAGTGGGGAACCCACCCCTAACCCCTTCCAGGAGGGGAAGTAAACATAAGAATAATTAACATTAACTGGGCTGTTATATCATGTCCGGTTGAATACTTATAATTAAGATAGTAGGGGAGTAGGGGAATAGGGGAGTAGGGAAAATAGAAAGATTTACTGTTGAAGCACTCATGATAAGTTTTTTGATCGCTAATTATCCGGACATGATATTAATTAGTAAATCTAAAAATGGCAAATTTTCCTAATTTCAAGCCTCCTTATTCCAGAGGTACTAATAGACATTTCCAATAATAAAAAATCAAATCAATTATTCCACATAAATTATCAATTTTTTCCCCCTACTCTGTACGGACGTTGCATGCAACGTCCCTACCACCTACTCCCTACTCCCTCTTTTATGGAGATGTCTAATAGTCGTTGAATTTTAGGAGGGGTTGCTTATCCCTTTTGTGTTCCGGAATAGTTTTTAACAAATTCTTGGTAGTTGGTCTCCTACTAACATATCTACAATACGCTCGGTGCCAAAAGTAGCAAGCTTTTGTTGGGATTCGGTTCCTCAACCCAACAAAAGCCTGGAGATGTCTAATAGTCGTTGAATTTTAAAAGGGGTTGCTCATCCCTTTTGTGTTCCGGAATAGTTTTTAACAAATTCTTGGTAGTTGGTCTCCTACTAACATATCTACAATACGCTCGGTGCCAAAAGTAGCAAGCTTTTGTTGGGATTCGGTTCCTCAACCCAACA
>NZ_JAAHGT010001011.1 GCF_010672385.1 Okeania sp. SIO2F4 | reverse complement strand
ATTTTAGATAAACTGGCCAAGGTAGCGATCGCCGGACTTCACTTTAACTATTGCGCAACAGTTTTTAGATTTTAGATAAACTGGCCAAGGTAGCGATCGCCGGACTTCACTTTAACTATTGCGCAACAGTAGACTATTTCTCCATGAAGTTGCACTTAATAAAACCTCTCAGTAAAATTCAGGTCTGGGTAAGAATTATGAAGTGCATTATTACAGAGAAATTGTATAGTCTCACTTTTATTGATAATTAATTCAATTATTGCGCAATAGTTTTTAGATTTTAGATAAACTGGCCAAGGTGGCGATCGCCATACTTCAATTTAATTGATAATTACAGCGCTTTCCGTTGCCCGTGAGGTACACCTGTCGCGGGCAAGATGCCGGCACTACGAGACTTTCACCATTTGCCCTGTACATCATTTAACCGAAATATGTTGTAATTTAACTATTGCGCAACAGTTTTTAGATTTTAGATAAACTGGTAAAGGTAGCGATCGCCATACTTCATTTTAACTATTGCGTTACAGTTTTTAGATTTTAGATAAACTGGTAAAGGTGACGATCGTCTAATTATAGTGGTGTCGCTGAGTGGTAATGATTTTTAGATTAAGTATCAACGCTAAACATAAGTTTTTCAATTTTACCTTCAGCTACTTACCATTACATTTCAGCAACCCCACAATTCATATCTTGATTACGGTTCGCCCAAATATCTTAATTCATAGTTTGATTCATAAATACCGTGTTTCCTAGTTTTTGATTTATCAATCTATATCCTAACTTCTCTAGCTGCTACTATAAGTTTAAATATTCTTCAAACTATCCAAGCTAAATTAACTACAGGACTTTAGTCTTCAAACCCTCTACTATTTAAAAATCGGCGTTGGTAAATTAGGGTATGATTTGTATTTTTTGGTAATTTCTAAACTATTGAATAACAAATATTTGAGATTGTTCAATTTTTATTTTCATACCTTGATTGACAAACGCCTAAAAATCATTCAAGTAAGATAACAAACTACTCTCTGTATTAGTCCGACTAAAAGAATTCCAAGTGCTCAAATCTTTGCCTGGATATCCACATAACATAGCTCTGGCATCATCACTCAATCCTTGGACTAAAGTAAAATCTACTCCAGCAATACTAATAATATTATCTAAACTAGCCCCTGTTAAATCAGCAGCTCGTAAATCTGCTCCATCCAACTCTACGGCATTAAGTCGAGCATCACGCAAGTTAGCACCTATTAAAAAAGCTCCCTTCATATTTGCCCCGCTCAAAGCTGCACCTTGCAAATTCGCACCTGTCAAGTCTGTACCACTCAGATAAGAACCCCGCAAATTAGCACCGCGCAAGTCAGCTCCTCTGAGGTAAGCTGTATTTAAGAAAGCTCCACTTAAATTAGCTCCAGGTCCAACTGCTCCCGATCCTTTGTAAGCAAATCCTTCAGGCCAAACAGTACGCCCATCATAGTATGCTACTTGTAGTTTAGCACCTTCTAAGTTAGCATTGGCAAAATTAACATTTTGTAGTTCAGCTCTATTCAAATAAGTATTAGTTAAATCTGCTCCACTCAAGTTTGCACCCTGAAGGTTAACTCCTCGTAAATCAGCACCTTTGAGATTTGCTCCACTCAAATTTGCTTCACTCAAATTTGCTCCGATCAGAATAGTATTATTTAACTTGGCTTGTTGTAAATTGCTTTGACTCAGATTAATTTGATATAGTTCAATTTCACTAATATCTATACCTTGTAAATTACTACCAATAAGATTTTCGTTTTGCTGATAAGCTTGAATAATTTCTGTAGCTGATTGAAACTGCATTTTGTTTGAGGATGGCTTACTATTTACAATGGATTGCATATATAGATTCGTTAATTATCTATTCAAAAGTCTCCATTTGATTTATCCTATAATTTTATGACTCTCAACTAGATTTTTGTTGATTTTTCTTAACTAAAAATCTGGTGGATATTAATAAAACTTTAGAGGTGAAAATAAAGATGCAATTCACTACGCCAATGACAATGATGGATTTTTTTATCAAAAGTGAAGGAACATGGTTTTCTCAACGTACTGTTCATCATTTTGATTTTGCTCAAGATGAGTCTGGTAAATCTAATTTAATCGTCAAAGTTTTACTAAAAGATGACCCGAAAGTTATCGAAGTTTGTGAACAGCAAAAAGTAAATCCAGCTTTAGCAACAGGTGGTGCAAGTTTTAATTGGCAAGATAATTTAGATAATGATGAACCTAATCCAAATTATGCTGCTATTTTAGTTGATATTCCTGATTCTGAAACAGGTAGAACTGGAAAATTTTTGCGTAATCGTGGTTATGTTGAAG
Organism: Okeania sp. SIO2F4; assembly: GCF_010672385.1. GTDB lineage: Bacteria > Cyanobacteriota > Cyanobacteriia > Cyanobacteriales > Microcoleaceae > Trichodesmium. The sequence goes on along the minus strand of NZ_JAAHGT010001011.1, from coordinate 1,061 downwards.
GTATTCCTGTAGTGGGTAGATATCATTTTGCCACTGATGGAGTCTTAACAATTGACACAGAATATGAAAGAAATCAAGGACAGGAACGTTGTTGGTTTTTGACAGATGATTTTCGTGTACGAGTTAGTACAGTGCGGATGATGAATGGTGTTAATTTGATGGCTTATTCTTCGGAACGTCGTTGTTTAACTCGTAAACAATTAGAAGAAATGATTCAAAAAAATGCTGTTGTAAGTTGAGGAAATAAGGAAGAGTTCATTAATGGATAATGGATAATGAATAATGGATAATGGATAATTACCTCTGGTTAAAACCGCTCGGGAATTGAATATAAGGAAATATTATTTCTTCTCTTGGTCAATTGGATATGGCGAGGTTTCTTTGCCATCCCTCAACCGCTTTTTTCCCCTTGAAAGGGGAAGCAGAGTAATTCGGTAAGAAGGAAGAAGGAAGAAGGAAAGAATAAAAATAATTATAGAAACAGCTAGGAGGAATTTGATTTAAGCTCTTGAGATACATAAACTGCTTCAAAAATTAATAATTAATAATTAATAATTAATAATTTACCTCTCCTTGAAAACGGATAGGATTGACTAATAATGAAAAATTTTTTCTTTTTTCCTCTTAAAAGGGGAGGCGCATACCCACAATTTATCGGTAATCTTATTTGGCAGTATTGTTGGAGATAATTGCTTTTAATCATTTATCTGTTTTGGATACCAAACCCATACCTAGTAGATTCTCTCAAATTAAATTCTATTGTCAATCTTCTTCAAATATCTGTTTTGGATACCAAACCCATACCTAGTAGATTCTCTCAAATTAAATTCTATTGTCAATCTTCTTCAAATTTTATGACTACTAAATTTTTCCCAACTTCAGGAAATAAGAAAGAGGAAAGAAGTAAAGCGGAAAAATCATTAATTATAGAAATAGCTAGGAGGAATTTGATTTAAGCTCTTGAGATACATAAACTGCTTCAAAAATTAATAATTAATAATTAATAATTAATAATTTACCTCTCCTTGAAAACGGATAGGATTGACTAATAATGAAAAATT
>NZ_JAAHGT010001010.1 GCF_010672385.1 Okeania sp. SIO2F4 | reverse complement strand
CCTAAATAAAACGCCGTGTGCAACTTTTTCCAACCAAGGAAATTTAGGGAGTTGTGAGAACCAGACTTTCCGCTCTTGACCCAGAAACGCTGATTATTCCGTAGAAAGTTGTACATCGCCTAAATAAAATAAAAAACTACCTTTTAAGATAAAAAGCATCTCTCCAAGTTTCTCCTTCCCAACTTGTTTCAGCTCTTTGAAAATTAAACTCTCCTAGAAATTCATCTAACTCCTCAACTCTGGCAGAATTTTTATATAATTCATCTCGGTTAACTTCGATCAAAATATAATTAATATTTTTGAGAGTTTCTCGACTACCTTTCAAAACTTCTAGTTCATATCCCTGCACATCAATAGTCAAGAAATTATAGTTTTCTTTATCGTCTAAAATCTCATCTAGTCTTACCATCTCCACAATTTATTCTCTATCGAAAATAATGTCAGGATATTGTTATAAATGTTTTTTAGGTTGTAAAACTAAAGATTAAATTTGATTATTAGCACTTTCTAGATACATCTTAATTGTTTTATTTTGATTCTCTAAGAGATTGTTTGCAAAAGAAATATAAAAAGGAGATAGGAAACAGAGAACAAGGAACAGGGAATAAGCAGGAAGAAATCAAGACAAGTATTTGTCACTTAAAAATCTAGGAATATATGTACGAAACACCTCTATATCTAACATATTTCAATCTCTTGAAGTACTACTGCTTTGAGATGTTACTTATTATTTACTATCTTAATACTTATTTTAAAAATAGGGTTTAAAGCTTGCTGAAACAAGTTTAAATTTTCTCGGACGTGGTTTTTAAGAATTTAAAAATTTTTAGTCAAAGGTTCAAAAAAAACTAAGTTAACTATATTTAATTTTTGATAAATTTCGTACTATTACCCATAATTAATAAGCCGCAATATGGATTAATCGTTGAATTTTTAATTGATATTTATCAACAAGTTCATGAAAATCAAGGGAGAGAGTTTTGGCTCAGATTAGAGTAATATTTCCAAATAGATTTGACATTTTATCTCTGATAATTTATTTATTTTTTAGTTTTCCCCATCATCTTAGTTTTAAGTTATAGTGATCGTCAAGCTAATACCAAGCTTGATAAATATTTGCTACAAATATTTGGGCTGCTTTTAGTAGTCAATAGTCATTAGTCAGAAGGTATTTGACATTTCTAAATCCTAAAACACTTTGACAGTCTTCTGTTCTCATATATACTCTTTAATTCCCAATTCCTCCTGACTCCTACCCTCACCCATAAGACTTTTTCAGCAAATCCTAATTATATGCTCCTAATTCTTTTAAATTAGTAATAGTTGAATTTGACAAACCTGTTACTCCTGAAATATCGATATTTTCATAAGGTCTATCGCCCTGAAAAGAATTAACTATTTTACCCGCATTAATATCCCAAACTTGAAAACTTTCTCTATCTCTACCTATAACTAAAAAATTGGAATCTGAACTAAAAGTAAGAGACCAAATTGAGGAAAATTTTTCTTGTAATATTTCGATTGATTGACTATTTTTAACATCCCAAATATTTACAATTCCATCGTAAGTACCATAAGCTATAAATTTACCATCATAACTACAAGCCATAGAAATAATTGGTTTACCAAATTTTCCTAAAGTCTCAATACATTCTCCAGTTACTATATCCCAAAGTTTGACTATTCCGGTAGTTTGACCACTAACTAAAATTAAGCCATTAAAATTAAATCTAATAATATAAAAAGCTTTTTCTTGTATAGTTCCCTTACATTCTCCAGTTACTATATCCCAAAGTTTAATAATTGAATGACCGCCACAACTTGCAATTGTTTTTCCATCTGGGCTAAAAGCAACGGAAAGTATAGGGCGAGTATGACCATAGAAAGTTTTTAAACATTCTCCTGTTTGAGAATTCCAAATTTTTACAGTTCTGTCACTACTACCACTAACTATTTTTGTACTATCTGGGCTAAAAGAAATAGACCAAATACTATCATTATGTCCTTGCAATATTTTATGAAATATTTGATTATTGGTAATTTCGTGAATATTATTTTGAGTGAGGCTATCTATCTGCCAAACTCGGATAATATTATTTCTATTACCGACATTTGCACAAGCTATAAATTTTTCATCAGGACTGATAATTAATGAAGAAAGCCAATCTTTATGTTCAAAAAAAGTAGATAGAAATTGATTAGTATTTATATTCCAAAATTTAATTGTATGTTGGCTGCCACTAACAATTATTTGACTTTTATTAGTAAATACAACCGAATGAACAAAATCTGCACGACCCTGTAAAGTTTTCAGACATTTACCTGTAGTTATATCCCAAATTTTTACTGTTCTATCGACGCTAGCTGTAGCTAACATATTTTTACTACTAAAAGTTATGGCGTTAATTTCTGAAAGATGTCCTTCTAAATTTTGTAAATATAAACCTGTCTGAATATTCCAGACTTTAACAATTTTTTCTCCACTACCAGTCGCCAAATTTTCACCATTAATACTAATATCAATTAAGGAAATATGATAGCTCTGAGATTTGAATGTATTTAAACATTGACAATTATGTACATCCCAAATTTTTACAGTTTTATTTTCTAAACTACAAGCTAAAACCCGATCGCTTTCGATAATCTTGACTGATAAAATTACACCACTATTCGTGTTAAAACTATTAAGAAATTTTTTTGTATTTATATCCCACAGATAAACCACACCATTTTCACAACCAAAAGTTAAAAGACCTGTTTGAGGGGAAAGACTTAAGGCAGAAATACGACTCTCTGATTCAATCAATATATCTGAATTACCAGTTTCTAAATTCCAAGATATTATTTGTTTTTCTGAGTAACCAAATAACTGACTTCCATCGAAATTAAAAACAATATTTTTGACTATCTGATTGTTCGGTGAATTTAAAGTAAAAATAGATTTTCCTGTAGCAATATCCCAGATTTTTATATTTCTATCTCTACTAGAACTAGCTATTTTTTGATTATCGGGATTAAAAGTAATAGAATCAACTATAGTTGTATGTTCTTGATGTTTAAAAATTTGTCGATTTTCTCGCCATTTCCACAAACAAACCTCACCATTAATACTTCCTGTAACTAAAAATTCTCCACTCGGACTAAAAGCGAGACTAAAAATAATACCAAAGGTATCAGTGAAAATTGTTTTGGCAAAATTACTATTCGTAAAACTAACATTGTTTAAAGTTATCCCCTGTAAATTTCCTTGACAAATACTTAAATCAGAAAAATCTTTATCACTGATTTTTACAGATAAACTAGATAGTATATTCAGAATATTTCCCCCAACATATCCAGTAAAAGACGGAGACTTTTTGCGGAAGCGATCGAGCATTTTCATCAAATAACTCTCAATTTCCTCCTTACTGCCTAAAGA
>NZ_JAAHGT010000101.1 GCF_010672385.1 Okeania sp. SIO2F4 | reverse complement strand
CTGTTTGCAAATAATCTGAGCTTGTTTGCAAATAATCTGAGCTGAAAGGTGTTTTTATTTGCAGTTAATGTGAGCTGAAAATTGTCTTGTTTGCGAGCCGAGGCGTTTTTGTTTGCGAGCCGTTACATCTAGTACTTCGTTTGAAGCGGAATTAATGGAAACTTCCCCCTACATAAATGTTAACTTTTGTGATTGTCGCTCTTCTCTAGTGCTTCGTTTGAAGCGGAATTAATGGAAACATGTATGCACTATACTCATTATTATACAAACGGTACTTACTCTAGTGCTTCGTTTGAAGCGGAATTAATGGAAACATCAATATGATTCAAAACACTATTTCTGCTCTCATTAGAGAGCTCTAGTGCTTCGTTTGAAGCGGAATTAATGGAAACGCAAGGTTCAGCCATACTAATGGTTTATACACTAGGTCTCTAGTGCTTCGTTTGAAGCGGAATTAATGGAAACAACATCTTGATTTTGTCTGTAGTTCTTTGCATGGTAAATTCTCTCTAGTGCTTCGTTTGAAGCGGAATTAATGGAAACCAAAACCTCCGGAGAGACAAAGGTCCTATCAGAATATTTACGCTCTAGTGCTTCGTTTGAAGCGGAATTAATGGAAACAAAGAAGTCTTTGCCATTTCGAGGAACGTAAGAGTATTTGCTCTAGTGCTTCGTTTGAAGCGGAATTAATGGAAACCTTGAGCTCCTAATGGAAACTCAATACCAGCCTCCGCACGGCTCTAGTGCTTCGTTTGAAGCGGAATTAATAGAAACTTCCTCTGATATTGAGGAAGTTTTTTTTTGCCAAATTTTCCGTCAACATAGTCGTGCGCCTGCAAAGTGCGAAATTGTGCCCCAACAAAACCGTAAATTCAACGGAAAAGCCCCTTTCCATACCCATGCTTAAATATAAACAGTTAAGAGAAACGAACAAACAAATGAATCAACACCAACCATGGCAACAACACGACGGGTATTGATCCTCGCCGATAGCGACAATACCTTCCTCAGCGCCCAGAGCTTTAACCGCAAAGTAGACTGGCAAAAAATCCGCGACTACTTAGCCAACCAAAACGAAGGTAGAGAACTCATCGAAATGGTGATTTACGTTGGCTTACCTCCAGCCAAAGAGCGATTTCAGGAACAACGTAAAACCAAAGAAAAATTCATCTATTGGGCAAAAAGCAACGGATTTTTAGTAGTCCCCAAAGAAGGTAAAGCCAAAGGCGATGACTACGAAACTAATATTGACATCGTGATGGCAATGGACGCAGTTGAACTAGCATTAGAAGTTCGCCCCGATATCGTCGTCTTAGTCACAGGCGACTCTGACTTTGCTTACCTAGCAGAAAAACTCAGAAGAAGGGGAATGCGTGTCGAAGTTGCATCCGTCGAACAATCTTTAGGCAACGACTTAAAAATTGCAGCTAGCAGTATTGTAGACTTGGTAGAAATTTTTGATGGTTTCAAACAGCAAAATAAACACCAAGAATACCACAGAATAGGTAACGCAAATCTTTTTGATTGAAGAATGAGCCAGGAGTTAGAAGTCTGAATGGGAATGGTTGAAAAATTCCTTCTCTCTCACTTTTCTAAACACCTTAAAGAAGCCAAACACATCATCTGACTAATGGATAATTGACAATTAATTAATTCAAATTAAAGCCTCTCCTAATAATTGATAGTTGATAATTAAAGAGAGTTTTCATACTCCATTATTTATTGTTCATCATCCATTGTAAAAGAGGTAATTATCCATTATTCATTATCAATTATCGAATTAGCTTCTATATTTATCCTGAATTTAGAATCCTGGATTCTGACTTCTGGATTCTAAATCCTTCTCCTAAAAGAGACGATTAATTAATGTCACATTACGAAAATTAAACGAAAAAAACCATGAAAAAAATTCTAGCCTTACCCCAAGCAATCTCCAAAAAAGCCATGGAAACTCTAAACGGAAAATTAGTAGTTTTTCGGCAACCAACCGGATTTAATTATATCCGCTTCAAACTAGAATATCTGACTCAACAATTTGAAAAATTAGAATCAGCTTTTAGTGCAACCAACCTCGAAGATTATGAACAAATAACCTCTCTTAAAAATTCAGTTCAACAACTAGAAAAACTTTACTATCGTCTTTTTTCAACAACTGTAGTTTCTTCAATCATTTTTGGTGTTTTATTTATTGGAATGGGTGTAAATCAATCATCTATTCTCAGAGCACAACAGGAAAACACCTTAGTAGAAAACTCGATATCTAACCGATAGAAGTCAGTAGCTAGGAGCCAGAATTCAGGAGTAATAATCACCCTATAATTGATTATTTTCACTTTAGTTAAACTAAATTATCTTCCTAATTCTGACTCCTAGCTACTGACTTCTGAATCCTTACATTTCAACTCAAAAGGAGAAATAAATGAAAGCTGTTGTTAATGGTAAATTAATAGATTTACCCGAAGGTGCAACTGTTGAAGAATTAAGAGCGAAACTACCAGATATTGGTAATGATGACGTTATGGAAGAAGGCTTTGGTAAAACCAAACCCTTACAAGAAAATGAAGCCCTCAAAGAAGGTTCAAGAGTTTGGACAGTTCCCAAAATTGTTAAAGGCTGAGGATAATTATGACAATTACAGTTAATGCTATTTCTACCAAATTTAAACCATCAAATCGTATTAAAACCGAACTTAAACTGTTAGAAAAAGTTGCAAATAATATCATTGTAGGCAGTAAAACTATTAGCGATATTCAATATACTGCTGTTCTAATTAAAGGAATGTCTTTATCTTCTTCTAAGTTTAAAGTAACTAATTCTGACGTACTGTTTTTATTACCACCAGACTACCCTCGTTTACCCCCTATTGGCTGCTATCTCAATTACCCTTGGAATAGTGTAGGAGAAGGAGACCATCATTTTACCCGACAGAGTTATTATGGGGCACCCTTTTTAAGCGAAGAAGGTTGGTATTGGTATTGTGTGGGATTAGGTGGTGGTTTTAATCGAGAGCGATGGCTCAATTCTTGGCGGCCTAAGAAACAACCAGGGAACGGACACAACCTTGCTACCTTATTTGTTACCGCTCGTCACGCAATTAATAGTGATAATTAGAATTCAGAATTGAGAATTCAGTCCAGTCCAGTAGGTTGGGTTTCACTTTGTGAAACCCAACACTAAGTTGTTTAGTTCGGCTTTGTTGGGTTTCGTTTCCTCAACCCAACCTAGATTTTCAGGCTAACTCCTGAATTCTGAATTCTGACTCCTATCTAAAAAAAATATGACACAAAAATCCTCAAAAATTTCTTTACACATTCCACCGTTAATGTGGCAGCAATTTCGTCAGATGATGTTAAAGACACAAACTGCCGGAGAAGAAATCATTGGTTTTTTCTTCTGTAAACATCATCAAATCTCAGAAACTCAACTCAGGTATTTTCCCAAAACATGGATAGTTCCTACTGAGTCGTGCTACGAACATCAATCTACAACTGGATTAGTTTTAAAACAAGAGTTTCATCTGTATTTACTTCAAACGTATTTGGAAAATGGATTTGATATTGTTCATATTCATACTCACCCCGGTTTGGATACACCTTCTTTTTCTACAGTTGACGATCGCCATGAATCTGAATATGCCAAATTTATTAGCACAAATTTTGAAAAACAAGCCAAATTAATTTCTGGTATTTTCAACGAGTCATTACAGAAACCTAAATTCCGTATCTGGAATAAACTCGGCAGCTCATTTGAGGAAGTTGACTTTTATCCATCATGGTTTGAGAGAAGGCAGGAGGCATCCCCCCTACCCCCCTTTGAAAGGGGGAGGAGGCAGAAGGTTATTATTACTCCAACATCTAGACTTACTCAAGATAGAAATTTGACTCTACCAAAAAGTAAAGCGCTTGGGGATGAGACACCGATGCAGCAAGAGCTAACAGAAAATTCAAACCCTTCTGCCTTACAAAGTGAATCAATGTTTGCTCGTCAAGAAATCTTTGGTAACGCCTTGCAGGAAAAACTGAACGAACTGACAGTCACATTAATAGGTTGTGGAGGCATAGGGTCTGTTTTTGCAGAAGTTTTGGGGCGTTTAGGTGTGAAAAATTGGGTATTAATTGACCCTGACTGTCTCGAAACCGCAAATCTCAATCGAATGCCAGGAGCAAGATGGGAGATGGCAGAGCAGCAGTTACCCAAGGTTGAGTATGTTAAGGAACTAATTCAACAAATTTATCATACAAATGCTAATGTCAAAACTATACCCACTACTATTGAAAGTGAATTAGCTCAACAAGAAATAGGAGTTTCCGATTTAATTGTTGTGGCAACTGATAATCATTATTCTCGGCAAGTTGCTCAAGAGTTAGCACTTAAATATATGAGACCTCTGGTTTGTCTAGGAACTCATATTGATATTAGAAGGCAGAGAGCAGAGGGTAGAAGGGAGAAGGTTTTTACTGGTACTTCTTATTCTCATTTGGCTACAGCTTCACAGAAGGATGAAGAATTTTCCGACTCTGCTTTATCAGGCGAAAACCCTGTTGATATTCCCCGAATGTATTGTCGCATTACAGTCCCACCATTAGGTGGTGGCTGGTGTTTGATGTGTGGTAATATTATTAATCTACACAAAGCATCTTTAGAGTCTACGGCTGGTGAAATTGAACATCTTGCTACTAAAGCTGGTTATATTGAAGGTATTAATGACCCGGCTGTTTTTTGGTTGAATAGTATTTGTGCTAGTACGGCAGTAGGGATAATTCAAGGAATGGTCAGTGGATTTTTGGACATTGATGCTGGTTTGGACTGGATTTATGAATTTCCTGAATCCAAGTGGCACAAAACTGATACTGATTATTTGACTAATACAGATTGTTATTTTTGTGGAACTGAAGTTTAAGCTGACTGGCCATATATCTAATATCATTTCTCATGCATTCTTGCTACATCTCCTTGAGAACAGGGAGTAGGGAGTAGGGTTCAAAGACATAATATATCTGGGCTTAATGCCGATAATAGTTAAAAAAATGACTGAAGCTTACTTATTACTTAATAACTGAAGTAGAATTAGAAGTATAGCATTCTTTTTGAGAATTGCTATAATACCTCCTCACACACAAGTTTATCGAATTGCTATCTATGCGATCGCTGAACAATAACAGGACTTATAGCAGTTTTCATGAACATAGAGTATAGAGATTTTACTTAAAGACAGAAAGCATAATTTTTTTTTTATGCTATTCCTTAATTTAATAATGAGGACAACTAAAATTGTCCAGTCTCAACGATTCCCTGGTTTTCATGTCCCGGTTAAAACATGGGGAACTTCAACGTTGCTTTTCGGTCAAATAAAATACTTCAGATTAAAATCCGACTCCTCGCCTTTTATCCATCGCTTAAAAGATGATGGCTTTCATGCTCCCGTGTTATTTAGGTAATATCATGTCCGGTAGCATCGGAGCGTGTATAGAATTAAATCACAATTGCCAGAAAACCTTCTGCCTCCAGTATAAGTGCCCTCTGCCTTCCTTCTACCAAAGTATAAGTATTCAAGCGGACATGATATAAAAAGGCGATTTCTATTGCAGTCAATGAAAGTATACGCGCACTACATACAGTCAAAGCTGCTTGAGTTGGGTTGACGGATACTACTTTAATTACTGGAATTTTTCATAAAACTCTTCTACTGCTCTGAATTAATTAGTAGACTTAAGATTGAAAAATAGTCTCTCAAATCACTAATCATAAGTCCGATCAAAAATCTTAACAATATCTGTAAATTTTGGCCTTATGTTGTGAATAAAAATAACCGTACTTAATCAAAACATTTATCTATAACTTTTTGAGACTATTTCTACTTCCACCTATTTTTTACACTTAGTATACATAACATAAATTCACCAATTATGATTACTAAAAATAGTCAAAGAATTAAATATCTGGGCATTTCTCTCTTAATGCTGTTAACTGCTTGTGCAATACCAGACAATACCAATACCACCAACAAACATCAAGGTCTGGAAATTAAACTCTTAATGGGAAGTGCTTTAGGAGACTTTTGTGAAAAAGCAGCAGAAAGTTTCAATCAACAAAAACCAAAACTGAATGATGGTACTTCTTATTATATAAGTTGTGATGCTAAAGGTAGCGGGGATGTAGTTACTACAGTCATGTCTTTTGCTGAACAATTTCAAACTGGAATATTATCTGCTGACTCACCAGAATTTCCCACAATTATTTCTGTGGATGGTGAGATTTATCATGCTCAGTTGAAGTATCGAATGGAACAATTATTTCCTGGACAAAACTATATTCCAGAAATTACAGATGCACCAATGTTAACAAATAGTCCGATGGTATTTATGGCACAAGAAAACATTGCCAACGCCATCGAAAATGTTGATGATTTATTTAAAGCATTAGTAACAGCACAAACCCATCGAGACCTCGACTCCTCTGCACCGCCAACTCCTATTTATTTCGTTCATACCGCCCCCACCCGCTCCAACTCAGGTTTACAAACTCTCGTATCTCAATTTGCGGAACTATCTGGCAAGCGACCAGAAAATATGACAGTGGCAGATGTAACGCGCTATCAAGATCGGGTACAACAAATTCAAAGCAAAATTACTCGCTACGGTAAGTCAACCAGTTCCCTAGCAAAATCAATGGTCAAAAATGGACCGTTTTGGGCCTCTATTGGTTCGGTTTATGAGTCTTCGGTAATTGCTGCAAATACCCATCGCCAACCAGGACAACCAAAATACAGGGCAATTTATCCTGAAGCAACTTTTACTTCTAATATGAGAGCAATTGTACCTAATGCGCCCTGGGTGAGTGAAAAGGAAAAAGCTGCTGCTACAGAAATTATTGCATATTTGCGATCGCCAGAAGTCCAAAGAATTGCTACTGATTTAGGATTACGGCCTGCTATGCCTGGTATTCCCCTCGGTACAAAGATTAGTCCTGCTTTTGGAGTTGACCCCAATGCTAAATATGACTCCTACCGTCCACCCAAACCAGAAGTAGCAGAGGCCATGTTAAAATCTTGGCAGGAGTACGCCAAAAAGCCATCATTAGTAGTAGTTGTTGTTGACTCTTCAGGTTCGATGCAGGGGACGAAATTACCTGCTGTTCAGAATACTTTGCAAACTTATATTAACAGTCTAGGCCCTAATAACCAAATTGCTCTGATTGATTTTGATACTGAAATTCGGCCTCCAGTGGTAGTGGATGGAACTCCAGAGGGACGCGATCGCGGTCTACTATTTATTAGTAGTTTGCAAGCTGCAGGTGGCACAAAGTTATATGATGCTACTCTTTATGCTCGTAACTGGTTACAGCAAAATCTCAGAAGTCAGGCTATTAATGCCATATTAATTTTAACTGATGGGGAAGATTCTGGTTCTAAAATTCAGTTAAATCAGTTAAAAAATGAACTACAAAAAAGTGGTTTTAATTCTGACCAGAGGATTGCTTTATTTACGGTTGGATATGGTAAAGAAGGAGAGTTTAATCCTGATGTTTTGGAAAAAATTGCGGAATTAAATGCTGGTTATTATCGTAAGGGTAATCCAGAAACTATTTCTAAGTTAATGTTAGATTTACAAGTAGAGTTTTAAAGGAAGGAAGAAGGCTTTAGTTATCTAGAATAGAAGGAAGAAGGGAGAAGTAAAAAAGAAAGAATCAAATTCTGAAATTAGTCAACCGACTTTTTGATAAGTGAATTTTTCAAGGAATGAATAAAAGAGGAATCAAATTTGAAATTATTTAGTCTAATTTTAGACAAGTTAAATTTTCCAGGAAGGGAGAAGTAAAAAATCAGGAATTAAATTCTGAAATTAGTCAACCGACTTTTTGATAAGTGAATTTTTCAAGGAATGAATAAAAGAGGAATCAAATTTGAAATTATTTAATCTACTTTTAGACAAGTGAATTTTTCCCAAAAGGGATAAGTAAAAATTAAGGAATTAAATTCTGAAATTAGTCAACCGACTTTTTGATAAGTGAATTTTTCAAGGAATGAATAAAAGAGGAATCAAAAGAAAGGAATCAAATTTGAAATTATTTAATCTACTTTTAGAAAAGTAAATTTTCCCAAAAAGGTAGAAGTAAAAAATCAGGAAGAAAAATGATGCAATTAGTCAATCCACTCTATCATCCCCTCGCTATCTTAATTGGTGGCATTACTTTAATTATAGGAGTCAGATTTACAGGTTTACCTAGCATAATTATGTTACCAACTGCAGCCATAATTTCTACTGCGGGAGCCACATTATTAAATACTTCAGAATCTGAATCTGTACAACTAAAAAATCCCGCTTTAGTCAAAGAAATAGAATCTGTAAAACAGCAGGCAAACTTATTAGCAGAAAAAGCAAATAATCTGCGTCAAGAAGCTGGAAAACTTTTGACAGGAACTCCAGAAATGGAACTATTAGGATTTATACAATATGCTTGCGATCGCTCCTACGAACTCCCTACAAAAATTGATAAAATGGTAAGACGTTTACAAGGCGATGATTCTTTATTATCCACTTCAGAACTCCAGCGACAATTAAATGAAGTTGAAGCAAAACTGTCTAGTAGTAGAGGTATTGCCAGAGAACAATTAACTAAATTAGCAACAAGTTTGCAGCGAAATATTGAACTAGCAAATCAAGGACAAGATGCTAGACAGGCACAAGTTATTAGTCTTTCTACTATGATTCAAGAATCGGCTGGTGTCTTACAACAAATGCAAAATAAACTGAGAATGACCGATCTAAGTAATTATCAACAACAACAAGAATTACAGGCACTATCTCAAGAACTTCGCAGTTTTCAAGAAAATATTGATTTCTTAATTTATCAGTAAAATAGGGAATAGGGAGTAGGGAGTAGGGAATAGAAAACAAGGAGAAAATCAGGGTCATTCCATTCTAGATTTTGAGCATGAATTTACTTACTTTCAGGTAGGGAAATATAAATTTTCTAGAAGCTCTAAATAAGGTATTTTCGTAAATACACAAAATGGCACAGTGGTGAAGGAAATAGTCCTAGATAAAATAGTAATTATCCAGCCTCTATATATAGCGCTACGCGCTAGGGAATAGTGAACTGTTAAAGGGTTTTCCTAGGTCATGCTGCGCAAACAGGATCCACGAAATCTTAAACACCTTAATGCGTAGTGCTATAAAACCTAATACCTAAAATTTACTTGTAGCCAAGTTATCATTTTTTTCTGTGCTTCAGTGACCTGAAAAATTCTATAATTAAACTTAAAAACCATGAAATATACTAACAAAAAAAAATCGTTAATTACCTCTTTAGCAATTATTTTAGCATCCCTTGGTTTAACATATATTCCACTCCCGAAAATCTCAAAAAATATTGTAGTCGTTAGTGGCACAGAACTACAAGAAATTCTCCCTGAATTAGAAACTAAATTTGAACAAAAATATCCACAGATTAATTTAGAACTCAAATATCAAGGTTCCCAAGATATTATTAATAAATATGTTGATGACCGAAATGATTTTACTCCCACAATTTTAATTCCTGCTAATAGAGAAATTTTACAAGAATTAGAAATAAGGTGGAAGGCGCAAAATAATAGTGAACCTTTTTCTGACAAACCACAACCAATTGCCAAAACAATGTTAGTAGCGATCGCTTGGCCGGAACGTGGTCAAGTTTTATTTCCGAATAATCAATTTAGTTGGGGAAAAATTGCTCAAGCAATGGAAGTTGGAAATTGGGAAAAAATTGGAGGTAAACCACAGTGGGGTAGTTTTGATTTTCTTACTACTAATCCTACTCGCTCCAATAGTGGTCAATTAACATTAAGTTTATGGGCTAAGTCTAAAATTGGTGGAACAATTCTTTACAGTAGAAGTTTAAATAATTCCTCAGTAAAATCTTTATTTAGTTTAGTCAAGCGTTCGGTTTATTTGCCTCCACGTTCGACTGATATTTTGTTACAAGAATTTATTGCCAAGGGTGAAAATGATGCAGATATAGCAACAGTATATGAGAGTATTGCCTTGCATCGATGGGAACAGTCTCGCACTACCCAAGGGCAACCGTATCAAATTTATTATCTCAACCCTACCATTGAAACAGTTTCCACAGCAGCGATCGCCAGACGTGATGTTAGTGGTGGTATGGTCTCAGCAGCTAGAAAATTTATTGATTTTCTCAGGCAACCAGAACAGCAGAAACTATTTGTACAGTATGGGTTTCGCCCTGTAGACGAGAGTTTGGATTTACAGAATCTACCAAATAGTCCCTGGAGTCAAAGTATCCCTGGTGCTAAAGTTAATCCTGGGGTGAAAACTATGTCAACTCCTGACGCGGAGGTATTGACAGAAATTAAGCGTTTGTGGGAGAGGGCAAATTAGGATTTGATAGTTGATTACTAAGGAGCCAAACTACACAACTACAAATATTAGGCTAGACTGTTCCAAATTGGCAGTTTTGTACGCTAAAGAATCAGAGTAATAGCCAAAAGCCTTATCATTAAAGATTATTAGCATTCAACTCTCTTGAAATTTTTCAACCACCATTGGACTTAAATACAAAAAATTTCATTTTTGTTAGGGAGTATGGTTTAGATGCTTGATTTTTTCTACTCGTAACGCCACTTCAGACAATCCTTGACAGGGTTAAAATTCCCTTTGGCTGATTAATTGTCAGCTCCATTATCTCCAGCCATCGGGCACCAATTAAAAAATCAGGAATTTCGTCACCAACATGAACTGGAATTGTCACTTCTTCTCCATCAATAATTATATGGCCTTGATGGATATCAAATAACTCATTTCCTCTAGCAGTCTGCATTTCTATACCTGATGCAACTAAAGGCCACTGTAAAGCCTCTAGATCCTGAGAATTAATACCCAGCCACCCTGTAGTAAAACCAGTGTCTAACAACCCATCTACCATAAATTGCTCTCCAGTTACAGCAACTAATTCAATTTCAAAAAACAATTCGCCCTCATTCCCAAACCTACCAAAAATCATATTTTGCCACAAACTCCAATTTCATTAAGTCGATAGGTAGTTAGTTTGACAATACCATCTGGGTAGTTGTTTCGGACTTTTTTGAGCAAACCTTCTAGGGATGAGTCGATTAAATATTCTTCGCTGTCTGGATCAACAGCAATAAACCAGTTATAATATTTTTCAATTAACTGGGGACGAAGTTTTTCAAAGACTACTCGGCAGCGAGCGCTAAATTCTGCTTTTGCTGTTTTGCGTCTAGCTATTTCTTCAGGAGGCAGAAACTGCCCTGGAAATAATCTTGTCCGAAACTGTTGAGTTTTTTCTGGGTGAGTAAGTTCTTTTGGGGCTTCCATTTTTTTTCTCGTTTTTTGTCTATTAATTTTAGCTGATTAACCTTTCTGATATAATAATAGGTATCTTGCTATTTTATACATTTTTCAATTATTAATTGTTAATTATTAATTATCAAGGGTCGGCTTCAAGGCATGAATTGTTGAATTAATAATTATTAATTATTAACTATTAATTATTCGGTGAAGCCATCAAACTTACAAATAATGAAATATTGAGCGTTCCTGAACTAATTCCTGGTTGGGAAATATCCATTTCTGAACTTTGGCAACCAGTTTTTGATGAGGAAGAGCAAAGATAGTTTTAATAGTATGAGAACATAATTGCCATATAAAGCTTAGAGAAAATATAAGATTGGTTTAAGAATTATTTAAATATAACATTTGAAAACTTTTTTTGATTTTTTCTTGTCTTCAACCAACCATCCCTCAATAATTTATAAAACCTGGGTGAATTTTTATTACCCAACACAGGATTTTTCGAGTCTTTCCGATAATTAAAAGGATGATGAGCTAGTTGATGACAATCTTCACAAAGCGGAAATAAATAACTTCCTATACCGCGAAAATCAGCAATAACTTTTCCATCACGATAAGTATACAAAGCGTGATGAGTCTGTGTAGCTTCATCCCCACATAAACAACATTTAAAATTAGTTGATTCGCGACATTTCCAAGATATTTCTCTCCAATTATCAGGATACCTAATACTCCAGTCTTGGTCTTGAATATCATTCTTACTTCTATTCATAACTCCTAATTTTTATTAATTCCAAAAAAAATTTACTAAATCCCTGCAATTTGCCTTAAATGTTCTCTAGCTTTCCACCACCGCCTTGCACTTTTTTTACCCTCTTTAGTCAGCACATTCCAATCTGCATAAACTGTAGCTACTAACTGTTCAATCCCAATATTTGGATTATTTTCTCTTAACTCCTGAACATGGTCTAACCTCCTAGCATCATCAGCTAATTTTTCTGTAGATTCAACACTCGGAACTGAAACCATAAAGCTCGGAACTTCCGACTCTACCTGAGATTCCACCGGAACTTGATTTTCTTCGAGTTCCACTCCAAGCTCTGAATTACTAAAACAATTAGGAGGTGGTAATTTAGCTATAAATGCTGGTTGCCCACGCATTTTTATCAGGGCAATAAATTTATTTGCTGAGTCTTGCTCTGCTAAACTTTCCCACGCCTCTAATTGTTTTCTCAGTCTTTTTTTCGTGCTTAAAATATTATTGGAAACTTCATCTATTCCTTTTTTAATATTCTCTGCTCCTAACCAAGCTGCTATACCAAAATTATCTAAGTCTGTCTCTAACATTCCATATCTACTACACATGGGAGACTGCCCTAACATAATCATAATATTTTTAGTTGAACGTCCTACTTTTAATGTATGAAGTATGGGGTCTACTGCATTAGGACCTTTATTTTTGGCATTTTTAGGATTTTCAGCTATTAGTCTTTCTGTTTCATCTATTACCCATAAAATAGTATGTCTTTCTGGTGCTTCTTTACCTAAATATTCTGCTTCTCTTGCTGATTCCAATCTGTTTTCTACCGACTCTTGCATATCCAATAAACCATCCATTGCACAAGGTTCTTCTTCTCCATCTGGATTCGTCCAAGGTTTAAATCCTTTATATTGAGGTGTAAATTTTTCTCCTTTAATTATCCATTTTGAATCTGGATATTTGGGGTCTATTAATCTTAAGTCTATTACTCCTATTTTTCTGAATGCTAAGTCAAGAATATTTCCTAGAAAAACTGATTTTCCTGTTCCTGTCGGACCACAAATAAATACATGATAACCTCCATGCTCTTGACTGGAAATTTCACCTAATGAATTTAATATCCAGTCAGTAGGTGCAGGTTCAATTTCTATTCCTTTGACTTTTTGTGGTTTGGTTATACTAGGGTCAAATAAACTACAATCTATTTGGAATTTGCCGTCTTCCCAGGTTAATTGTGCTGTATAATAACCCTCTACTTTTCCAGGAATATTTTCTATGGCGCGTTGAACTTTGTATTTAGGAATGCCATAACGAAGGGCGAACCAATGTGTATCAAATTGACTTTTTGGATGTGCCCATGATTCGATAAAGTCTGCTGCTACTTCATGCTCAAATAATATTTCTTGAACTTGCAGTGCTGCATGATGAATTCGTTTAGCACTTTTAGGTGGTAATTTACAGGCGTTACTTTGTTGAAGCTGTAGTTGTAGTTGAGCGATCGCTTCGTCTTTTAAACTTAGTTCATATTGGTATTGTTCATGTAGTAATTCAATTTCTTTTTGGGTAGCTTCTGTTTGAATATCTAAATGTTTTTGTAAAGACTCTTCTGTTTCTGCTATCCGTTGATTTAATGAGTTAGTTTCATCAGATATTGCCTCAAGTAGTTCGTTTTGTAGTTCTTCTTCTTTAGCAGAAAGAATGTTGACTTTTTCTTGATATTCTGCTTCTAATTTTGCAGTAAATTCGGCTTTTTCTTGTTCTAGTTGTTGTAACCTAGAATTTAATTCTGATAGTTTGGTTTGATATTCTTGTTTAAGAGCAGTAATATTATCTGACTTTTGAAGTAATTGTTGTTCTTTGGTGAGTATTTCTGATTCTAATTTAGTGGGGAGTCTTTCACAGGAATTCATAAATTTAATTCCTGCTATTCCTCCTGTTATTAGAAATATAGAAGATAGAAAAATAGTGGGAATTACCATAGTAAGAGCAACTCCACTAATTAAACCTACTCCTGCTACTCCTAGATGTAGATATTTTTCAACAATTACTGGTGTTTTTATGCCAAATATTTTGGTAGTTTTATTAGTTTTAGTAGTTGGTTGATATTGTGGCTCCTTAACTAAGTTTGAATCCTGTAAATTTAAGTCATCAATACTTAAGTTGAGTTGAGATTGTAACTCTTCAAAGTTGGGATATTCTACATTTAAGTCACCACTACTCATATAGTAGTCACTGTTAAAGTAATCCTTTTTTGGTAAATTATCAATCTCATTCATCAAATTAAAACTAGGTCGGTTTGAATAATTAATAATTAATAATTAATAATTAATAATTGAAGTAGCAGTCAGCACTCAGCTATCAGCAATCAGCTTTACTGGCGTGTACAATGGGGGATTCAAACCCCCCAAAAAAGGGCACCACTAATTTTTTGCTCCTTGTGGGGACTTAAACCCTTGAATCTTTAGCGCTCCAGCTAAATGCTGTTAGCTCCGCATTCCGTAAGAAAAGGCTAATAGCTAGTTAATAATTAACAATTGAAAAGCGTCTAGCTAGGGAGATAATTGATTATTAATTATCCAGTCGGAGAGATTATTAATTGTTTGACTTGACTGTGGAATGCTACGCAAACGGAACATAAAAACTGTTAATTGCTGAAAGATACTCTCTTATTAATTATTAATGTTCCAGTCTATATTATTGTTAATAATTAATTGTTTACTTCATTCGGAATTGTTGGATTAAAAGCAGCTTCTAAAATGGGAGGAACTAACTTGCCTGCAATAGTTGCTACTACTGAAGTAACTAATAAAGCAGCAGCAATTACAGCAAAAAACGATGTTTTGTCTATGATTCCTTCCCAGTAAGCATTTTTTAAGTCTAACTCCGTATACAATCTAAATTTTTCATCTTTACTTTTCATCATTTGAAACTCCAAAATCCATAACAAATCATCAATAAACTAATAATTAATACTAACCACGGATACCATTCTGGGGAATTAAAATAAGTTGCTATTTTCCAATAAAAAGATGCCCATATTCCCCAATAAATCATCCCTATTAGTAACATACATCCAATAACGTAAGGCACAACAGGTAGTGCCAAAAGCCAGAAAAAATTCATCAAATATCCTGACAAAATAGAGGCGATAGCTACTACAATTACTTGAGCTAACTTGAATGATATAGATTGGTCATGCACAGCGCGGACAACTCCTCTTATTTCCAAACCACTCCTATATCTCTGGCTTTAATGCCTTTTTCTGTACATCTTTCCCAAGTTCCAGTTGGATAAAATTTATCTTGCCTATTTTTTTCTTCCATTGTGATGTCTGGCAACCATTCATCCATTACCTTTACAGGAATTTGATACTTATTGCATAATTCTCCCAAGTTTTTCGGGTTGAAATTCCCGGTTTTTTCAACTATTTCAAAAAAGTCCTTTTTAATGGCTTCTTTTAATTCCTTATATAGCCTTTTATATTCAGCTACATAAGCTTGGCCTCTTAACCCATACAATCTGTGTTGCATAACTTTATACAAACCAACTATCTGCATAGAGGCGATCGCTACTACAATTACTTAAGCTAATCAGAATGATACTGATTGGTCTTTCATAGAGCGTTGGCGGAGTAAGTGCAGCAGCTATATCGCCTCCTGTCGCTGTTAGTTATACCGAATAATGACTTTGTTGCATGAAAGTAGCGTTCTTAGCATCCATTCCAC
Organism: Okeania sp. SIO2F4; assembly: GCF_010672385.1. Lineage (GTDB taxonomy): Bacteria > Cyanobacteriota > Cyanobacteriia > Cyanobacteriales > Microcoleaceae > Trichodesmium. The sequence continues at coordinate 974 of NZ_JAAHGT010000101.1, read as the reverse complement.
AGATATATCGCTCTCTTTAGCTGTTGATGTTAGATTCATCTATTGGACAATAGTAAGAGCTGGGAAATTAAACCTCAAAGCCTTTACAGGCAAATTTTTCAGCCTTTTTTCACATCTAAATTGATGTTCTATTCATCTATTGTCCAATAGTTACAGCAGTTTTCGCACATTATTTTAGATATGCGGAGCAAGTGCGGCAGCTATATACTTTCATGCAACAAAGCCCCGAATAATTAATAATTAAAGACCGCTCTTGAGAGGAGTTACAACCCTGCTTTGGCCTATCAATCGACCCTGCATTGAGAGAAGGGCACTTTTCTCGCTATTCTGAGATAGCAGATTAGATAAATCCATTGCTTTTCCCGTCAATTGGGCTTGCCTTTGCAAATAGGTCAAACGATTATCTACTTGAGCATAGCTCAATTCAATCTGGGCTTTTGACTGACCCTGTTGAGCAATGCGGACGTTGACTCCCGCTGTAACTGCATCAACTTTGGCTTTTTGAGCGTCGTGATAGTTTTTTCTGGTAACAGCTATTTCTTTATCCAGAAGTGCCTGTGCTTGTGGAATTTTATACTGTGAAGCTTGCAACTTTACCTGCTCGGCGGTTACTAAGTTCTGAGATTGCTTCTCTTTCAATTCTAGAACGGTTAGATTGTTGCGCCGAATACGTCCTTGTGTTGCCTCTGAGCGTTTGCTGTACTCTCCAGGCGTTATATAGTTTCCAGTACCCAGTGTTTTCATTACGTTTTATGCCTCCATTTGTGGTGGTAGTTGAATTACTTGATTTTTATCTCTGCATACAAGAGATTTTCTGCTATTTCCAATTAATTTTTTACCTGTAGATAATAGAGTTGTTGGGAAATAAGGTAAAATGATTCAAGAAGAAATTGGCCATAAAAATGCTAAATATTGAACGAGCCTTAAAACAAGACAGGTTACTCAGAGCATTAACGGGATTAAACCGTAAAGCA
>NZ_JAAHGT010001009.1 GCF_010672385.1 Okeania sp. SIO2F4 | reverse complement strand
CAGAAACAGAAGCAGCTAATCAATGGGTAGTTGTTCAACCTCGTCGCGATCGCGACACGGAACAGATGTTCTACCATAAGGAAGTTGACAAATCGACCGTATCAGATTTAGAAAATAAAGGTATATCTGGTGTGGGTAGTGTTGCTACTGCTAGTCTTGCTTCTGCAAGCAAAGGAACTTCTAATTTACTAGGAGCTAGTTCTGATAATTTGCTTCAAGAATCAGAAAAATCATCATCTACTATAGGTGCGCAAAAACAGTTAACTAATCCGAGTTCTGGTCGCTATTCAGGAAGAATGAGGGAAAGGAGTAGGAGTAGTTTACCTCAGTTTAATGAAAGTACGTCACTAGGAAGTGAAGAATTACCCCAATCTATACCAGAGCATAGTCCACGCAGAATCTCTGCTAGAAGAGAACCTGTCAAAGTTGGTCGTCTAATATTAATTGGAGTTTTGGGATTATTGGCAATAGGACTGATTGGGTTGATGACAATTAAAACAATTGGTTGGTTAGTAAATGCTTTAGGATTAGGTGGACCGATTCTGCAAAGAGAACAACCTATAGTACAACTGGACAGACCTCCAATAGAAATTCCACAACCTAATCGGGTTAGCCTCGCAGCATCAGGACCGATAACGAAAGAAGTAGCACAACTAGCGATTCAAAGTTGGTTAGATATTAAGGCTTCTGCTCTTGGTCCTAATCATCAAATTGAAAAATTACCAAATATTCTAGTAGAGCCGGCACTTTCTCGTTGGTTACCTACGGCTAATGCGCTGAAGCGAGAGAAATCTTATCGGAATTATAAGCATGATTTAGAGATAAAAAGTGTAAAGATGAGTAATACAAATGCCAATGAAGCTCAAGTAGATGCTCAAGTTAGAGAAAGGGTTGAGTTTTATGAAAATGGTAGATTGACTAATTCTGACAACGAAAACTTACTTGTTCGTTATAATTTAGTTCGTCAGAATGAAAAATGGCAAATTAGTAATTGGAAGGTACTGAGATAATTTTAAGTGCAGAAATAATTATGGGAATGAACCCAAGCTCAAACAGGAAGAATTATTAGTATTGCTACTGTATTTATTCAACTGAATTCTTGGAAAAAAATCGAAATATAAATCAGAATTAAAAAAACTTAGACACTCAACTCAAAAAAATTTGTTAATCAAATTAATCTTCAAGAAGTAAATAAAAAAATACGGCTCTGGTGTCAGGATTAAACAAGAATTGGTCTCAAAATAATAAAATAATAACAGGTAAAATTCTTACAGCTTTCAAGATTAAACTAAAAGGGAAATCGAGGGTAGTTATATAAATATTGATGGTATAGATGGTTTGATAATTTAGTTGTTCGCTATATTGCCACAGTCTTTCTATTGGATTAATTTCTGGATTATGTGAGAGTTGCAATAGAAAATTACTTTAGGTAAAGTCTATTTAATTAGTTATAAAAAACCTTGTCCCTCCTATACTGGGTAAGTCTTCCGACTGTCCTGATTTGGCTGTTATCTAATTCCCTAAGATTTTTCAGTATTCAACCCGACAGAGATGACTAGGTAAGTAGTAGGCACAATTATTAATATATAGCAGTTCTCATATTAATAAGATACAGTATTTTTTTTCTCTTCACTATTGTCTATTCCCTGTTCCCTAAAATCCAAAACTTCTGTATCTCACCAATTTGATAAACGCTATATCTACTACTCAGGTATATTTTCTGTTCCCTGTTCCCTTTTTCCACCAAAGCGTTCTCTATTCCCTACACCTCCACTCAATATTAAATTAATTTTGCTTATGCTTTTGAGTTTTTTAGCTGTACTATTAGTAATTTTTAATAAAACTATCACATAATTTTATTAATTAATTTTGTTAAATTTATGATAAATTAAGTAAAGTTAAGAAACCATAACATTATTAATCTAGAATTGCCTATAAACCCGCATATATACTCATAATTTCTTAGTAACAACCCTTGACCAAATATGAGCTTTTCTGCAAGATATAGACTTATAAGGCGATCCCGCCGATCCCAAAAAAATGCTGTTCTTATCGTTTCTATAGATATAGAAACTGCTAAGTGTTTCTAAGCATTTACCAAACTCACTAATTGTTTGAATTGGAAAAGTAGTTCTCAAAAGAAACAAGGAATTATCTGTGATTACTTGCTAGGTTTTGGGAAACGGAATAGAAAACAGCAAAAAAATAGAAGGATATAAATAATGGTTCAAGAACGTCCACCCCTAGAAGAAATGACTTTACGCCAACTACGCAAAGTCGCCAGTGAACTAGGTATCTCTCGTTACAGCAGAATGCGTAAAGCACAACTTCTGGCAGCAGTTATGGAAGCTCAAGGTATCAATCATCTCTCATCTGCTCCAGTTTCAACATTAGAAGTACAAGAAGAAGTGGAAGCAAAAAAGTTTGAATTAGGCCAAGAAAACAACATTGATGATTTTCTTTCATCAATTGATGAAGGTTTAACCGATTTACCCAGTGGGTATGGTAAAAGCCGAATAGTATTAATGCCACGCGATCCAGAGTGGGCATACGCCTACTGGGATATTCCGAATGAACTGAAACAAGAGCTACGTCGTCAAGGAGGACAGCAGTTAGCTCTACGTACATATGATGTGACAGACATTAACTTGGACTACCAAAGTCCTCATAGCATTCAAGAATATCCTTGTGATGAATTAGCTCGTGAATGGTACATACCTATTCCGGTAAGCGATCGTAACTATACTGTGGAAATAGGGTATCGGTGTGCTGATGGTCGGTGGTTAGTTTTGGCTCGTTCTGAGCGAGTACATATTCCTCCGGTCTATCCTTCAGATTGGATTGATGACCAATTTATCACAGTTAGTTGGGATGAAGATTTGCGTGGCAAAACCTTTATGGAATTGGTTCCTGCTAGTCGCCAAATTACTTTTTACGATAATCCCGATAATATTTATGAGGAAATGTTTGGCATAGCTGAAGCTGAGGAACAACGGGTTGCTGGTTCTATGTTTGGCTCTGTTCAAATGGTTCCAGGTTCAGGTCAGATGATAGAGGAAGGAGTAAGCTCTTATGCTATGGCATCAGGTGTAGGGATGTGGGCATCTGGTAGTAATGTTTCTGGTGCAACTCAAACTATGTCAGGTGTAGGTTTAACTGCTTCTGGAGTAGGCATGGGAATGTCAGGTGTAGGTTTAACTGCTTCTGGGGTTGGTCAAACTATGTCAGGTGTAGGTTTAACTGCTTCTGGAGTAGGCATGGGAATGTCGGGAGTAGGTTTAACTGCTTCTGGAGTAGGCATGGGAATGTCGGGAGTAGGTTTAACTGCTTCTGGAGTAGGCATGGGAATGTCGGGAGTAGGTTTAACTGCTTCTGGGGTTGGTCAAACTATGTCAGGTGTAGGTTTAACTGCTTCTGGAGTAGGCATGGGA
>NZ_JAAHGT010001008.1 GCF_010672385.1 Okeania sp. SIO2F4 | reverse complement strand
GAACTTGCACTGCAATATAGTTTCCTTCCCGCAACCGAAATCCCATTGGGGCGGTTTCGTTAAAGTCCAAACCCAGATAAAACTTCTGGACTGGGACATTCCGAGTACGTTCGGCCAAACCCTTGACTACCCCTAGTGTCATTTCAGTGAAAGGTGCAATAGCAGGTTGAGCTGTTGTCAGTAGATTCAGTCCAGTTTTAAAGGTTGAAGATTCAAGTGTTTTTAATACAGCTTCATCATCTTCATTTTTTACATTAATAGTTGAACCTTCAAGTGCTACACCCCGACTTCCGACATTTAATCCCAGAAAAATTGGCCAACCTTTCACAGGAGCGGTTTGTCCCTCTGGCACTCGATAGGTTTGGCTAAAACTAACAGCTTCTGAAGCATTGGAGACCTGATTTTGAGCAGCGAATGTCACCATAACATTGTGAGTGCCACTACCTGGATAGTTATAAATTCTTAGATGATCTAAGTGAATATCAATCCGGCTATTCTGTAGTGTTTTATCAGGCGTAATAGAACTTACATGATGAATAGGCAAAGGTTCCATTGAACCAGACTGACTAGGAGCAATATAACCAAAGGTATGGTTAGCATAACTCCAGGGTTGCTTTTCTATCCACCCTAGAAAATTTAAAATTCCACCAACATCTTTTGTAAATCCTTTCTGTTGGGTAGTTGAATTAATAAATTCACTCTCCTCAATTTGTTCAAGTTTTGAGGTGAGTTTTTCCAGGTCACTATCTTGCTCAAGGTCATATTCTCCTACTGTCTTAATATCATCTAACAAGAATTTTTCATTAGACATGAAGTATTCCTCTAGCTAAAAATAAGGTGTAGATTTTACAAGTTAGTTTGTATTTATTTTTCTAGCTTATCCTAAAAATTACTGAGTCGCAAATTATCTACTACCACCACAAATTGTTAGTCGCGATATCAAAGCCAAAAAAGTTTCCGCCGCCATCATTTGACCTACCCCATAACAAGCACGTCGCCGCCATATAATTATAGGTAAGTGACCCTCTGGAGCTTGCTGGTTAAAGGAGAGTTCGTCATAATATTTCCAACTTTCTCCATCTCGCCATCCCACGCGATCGCAAAAATCTCCATATTGCCCACTCACAGTTTCCCATATACGTTGTTGTGCATTTAAGCCAAACAATCCATTACTATAATATTCCCAAAGCCAATCAATAGTACAAAGGTCTGTGCAAGGAAAATTATGAATATCTGTCAACTGGAGCCAACCTTCTTCTTCCCTGAGAGTAACTTGCAGTAATAACTCCCAGGTAAGTTCATCTGCTTTTCGCCATTTTCCAGCAGCCAAAAGATTAATCAGTGGGTTATAGTCTATTCCCACTTCCGACATTGGTGGTTCTGGAGTTGGCATAGCATTCAACTTTTCATCAATACTATACAGAGTTTCTGCCAACGTCTCTGGGTTAAGTTGTTCAAAATGATAAAGTACCCATTGTAGTTGAGAGTTAAGTTGAAAGCGTTCTATTGTTGCCTGATGTAACTGAGCTTGTATTTCATCCAGTTGTTTTTTTAGATCCCTGTAATTTTGATTGTCATTTACTCCATCTGCTGGAGCAGTAGGTAAACTAGAATTGCTATTATGATGACTGGCATTTTCCGTAGCTTGTACAATTTGCCACATTTTTCTAGCCCAGTTCAACTTTGCTTGTTCTTTTTGTTGGTAAATTTCTGCTGTAGCAAAGAAAGCGGTATCTGATTTTAAATTCCAGTCACAAACAGAGCAATACTCTGGTACTGTTTCAACATATTCTGCACCGCAAATAGGACATAACATATATTTTTTTTGTTAATCAAAATCAGTCGAAATCAATATTATATAGCAGGCAATAGGGAACAGGGAACAAGGAATAATTGGAAAAACATTTCAATGTCTAAGATCCATCATCAGTAATTGTGCTAACCAATTCTTTCTTAGTTATATTAAACTTCAGGAATTACCGAAAAATTCAGCTATAAAGCCTCTCCATTCATGGAGAAAAAAATTCCTTTTAGGCAATCCTCTTCTTTATAAGAAGAGGTAATTATTAATTATTAGAGCTGATTTATAAAGTAAATATTAAGAGGCTGAATTCCTGGCTATACTTAGGTTGAGCGAGTTATCCTCCGGTAAGTGCCAAATTACTAAAAGCTAGGTAATATAAAACTTTTCCTAGGTCATGCTGCGCAAACAGCTAAGTTTACAAATCAGCTCTTAATTATTAATTATTAATTATTAATTATTAATTACTTCCCCCTACTCCCTATTTGGTTCATAAAGAGCCAATTTCTGTTCATAAGTTCCGACAAGTTTAGGCATGAGTCGTTCCACATCTGTTTCAGTTTCCCCAAATGATGGCCACACCATATATAATTTTCTAAAAGCTTCTTCAATTCTCCCTTCTTCAATATCTTTGAGAGCATTTTTTTCTCGAATCAACTCTATAGCTACACGGTCTTGATAGGTAGGACTAAAATTCTTAGCCTTGACTACAGGAGCAAAGCGATCCCAAGACGTACTCAGAAACTGATATCGCCCAGCAGCATCAGAACAAAGTTCCTTGCCATTACTGAGAGCACATTTCAGTTCTCTCGGATGCTCTTTAAAGCTAGAGAAATGACTACCTGTATATTGACGATAATAACCTTGAGGTCCTGTTGTACCTTCTGTGACGGAAATTGTATCTAGAAAAGCTCTGATTCTGGGAACATTTACTGGATAAGCCCAATTTTTAGTTGGATCAATTTCAGGCATAACTACTGATGTTGCTGACCATTTTTCATCAGTATTTGCATCCTCACCCACTTGCCGAAATAGTTGTGAGACTGCCATAAATAATATGACAATAATTAATAGGGAAGAAGCTAGCTGTGGGTTAAATAATTTAGACCAGTTTAAAGGATTCTTCTGCACTTTCCGAGTAGTGCGGTAATTTTTCATTTTGTCTTTAGAGGAACCTGATTTATTTAAGTTTGTAGTAGTAGGAGACAAGATTTTTTTTTGAGTAGTAGGGAGTACCCCGGTTTGCTGACCAAATTTTAGTAGAGAATTAATAGTTTCTACTCGTTTGTGTTGATCAGATTCCCAGTTTTGAGAACGAATACCCTGAGCATTGGCAAATGCTATAACATCTGCTGAAGTTACTTTTTCTAGTGGTTTTTTGACAAATTTCAGAAACATTTGAGCTATATATAAATGAGAAGATTTCTGTCTGGGAGGAATTTGTTGTAACCAGATATTGAGCAACTCAAGGTCTGAAATTTTTCTTGGTAGAGTTCTTTGTTGTGCTTGCTGCTTGTACATGGCGCACCACCTGAATGTTTTAGATTAATACATCAGACTGAATTATAGGGTAATGTACTTACTCTATTATTGCCTCACATCAAACTTTTTTTGCTTATATCCTGTAAAAATAGA
>NZ_JAAHGT010001007.1 GCF_010672385.1 Okeania sp. SIO2F4 | reverse complement strand
GTGTGCCGCCACGTAGTACCCGCCGCTCGCTGCGACCTCACCGAAATACGCAACGACCGGTTTCTTTTCCTTCACCCGGACGACCTCTCGATGGATCAGGTCCGAGGCTTCCGCAGACCCTCCGGGAGAGTCGACCCACAAAAGCACGCCGAGTGCTCTTCGGTCGCGGCGCCTACAGTTCCAGGAAGTAATCGGACTACACCATTAATTAAAGCTAAAGCTGGTATTTCTCCACCTGTAAGGACAAAATCTCCTAAAGATACTTCTCTAGTAACTAAATATTGGACTCTTTCATCAATACCTTCATAATGACCACAAATTAGAATCAGTTGTTCATAATCTGTGGCCAACTCTCGAAACATTCCTTGGTGCATTCTTTCTCCCTGGGGAGTTAATAGAATTACCTCTCGTTGTGAAAGAGTTGGCAATGATTCTACAGCAGCAAATATAGGCTCTGGTTTTAAAACCATTCCCACTCCTCCACCATAAGACTCATCATCAACTTTTTTATATTTATCTGTGGTATAATCACGGGGATTAACTAGATTAACCTTGGCAATATTTTTGTCAAAGGCTTTCCCTAGCAAACCTGAATTGAGAGGTGTTGTAAAAAAGTCTGGAAACAGGGTGATAACATCAAATCGCACGGCAGTTAATCGTATATTAGGGTATCTTGAAAAATGTATAATTTTCAATTGTTGAGATTAATTTTGTAGACTATTGTGTCAGGACTAAATATATAAAATAAAAATTTATGCAGGTAAGTAAAAAAATAACAAAAGTTAGCTCCATTGCATAAATTCGGGAGTGTCAGACTACTGGAAATAAATCTCTACATACTACTATTGACTTTAAGTCTGGAGAAGCAATCGGTAATTTTGGTTATAAAGAAATACTCAATTGCCCCAATTATTTAACAGTCCAAATAGGCGATCGCCAACATATTATGCTCAACCCAGAATACCTACAATATATTAATCATAGTTGCAATCCTAATGTTTTCTTTGATACTGAAAATATGGTGTTGGTAGCCTGAAAAAATATAGAAATAGGAGAAGAGTTTACATTCTTTTATCCATCAACAGAATGGTCTATGGATAGAAGATTTAATTGTATTTGTCAAAGTGAGAATTGTTTGGGATATATTCAAGGTGCTGCTCATTTACCCCTAAATATTTTTAAAAAATATAAATTGTCAGACTATATACAGCAAAAGCTAGGAATAAAGTTTAAGAATTAACAATCTATAAATCCTTTATAAATATCATTTTTTTGAGGATTTATTATACATTGAAAAATTACCTATGCCATTTTTTTGATTTTCTTAGACTAACATTATAAATACTATATTATTATATGTTAGAAATTAGATTAGCTCAGACTCCTGAAGAAAGAGAAGAAATTTTCAAATTGCGCTATCAAATCTATGTAGAAGAATTGGGATGGTTTGAAAAATGTCCAAACTATGAGCCAAACCACCAATAAAAAAAAGTATAAGACCGATTGGACTTATCTGCTAATCTATTCATGGCTCTCAATCATAATGAATTGGTTGGCACTATTAGATGCAATTATACTAAAAACTTAGAATTGGAAAACTTAGATTTAGATTACTATGCAAAACAATATCAAATGGAAAAAGTAGGAGATGCACATCCTTTATATACATCAATTACTGGGAGATTTATGGTTCAAAGTAATTTTAGAGGAAATGGTATAGGGTTGAAAATAATCCAAGCATTATACAAACAACAGTTATTAGATGGAATCAAATTTGATTTTATAGATGCAGAGGCATAGTCTTTCTGAAGGAAAGATTTGGGAGAGTTGCTCTCCTTTCTATTATGTTTATCTGTGGTATAATCACAAAGATTAACTAGATTAGCTTTAGCAATCTATTTATTTATCAAGAGCTTTCCCTAGCAAACCTGAACTTAAAGGTGTTGTAAAAAAGTATGGCAAGAGGGTAATAACATCAAATTGCTTTGTTATAGTAAGCTGGGGACTTGCAAGGTGATAAGATAGTCTACTATTATAACAGATTATTGAAATTATAGAAATTGAATGTGTACCTGCTGTCCAATATTAACAAGATGATGCAGTTAGAGTCTCAAGCCTTAGAACTAGATACATTACGTCCGACAAAAACAACTATTATGGTCATCGGAGGAGCAGAGGATAAAGTTCATGGAAAAGAGATTCTACAAACTTTTTTTAATCGCGCAGGGGGAATAAATTCTAAACTAGGAGTTATTCCTTCAGCTTCCAGAGAACCAGCAGCCCAAGGAGATAGATACCGTAGGGTTTTTGAAGATATGGGCGCTGTTGATATTAAAATATTTGACATTCGGGAAAGGTATCAGGGAGAAGACCCAATCTGGCTGGAGTATTTGGAAGACTGCACCGGAGTATTTATGACTGGTGGAGACCAACTGCGTCTTTGTGGCCTACTTGCTGAAACCCCTTTGATGGACAATATCAGAAGTAAAGCTTTAGAAGGAAAAATAGCACTGGCTGGAACAAGTGCAGGAGCAGCAGTCATGGGCTATCACATGATAGCAGGTGGTGGTAGTGGCTCATCACCAAATAGATCTTTAGTAGATCTGACAAACGGTTTGGCGATATTGCCAGAGTTAATAGTAGACCAACACTTTCATAACCGGAATAGGATGGCCCGTTTGTTAAGCGCGATCGCTGCCCACCCAGACAAAGTTGGTATAGGTATAGACGAAGATACCTGCGCGTTGTTTGAAAGAGATAGTCAAATCCAAGTCATGGGTAAAGGCACAGTCACAATTATAGATCCGATAGAAATGTCTTATACAAATGCTGCCAAAGTAGGGGTAGAAGAACCTTTGAGTTTATCAAATCTCAGAGTACATATAATGTGCCATGGCGATAGTTACGATCTCCATTCCCATACCATGAAACCAGGATTGTCTGAAACAATTATGCCTCTAGACTCATAGAATTTCCGATAATTTATCAGTTCTTGAGCAATTTGTTCCGGTAGATGAGTAGCTGACCTAATTGGTAAACATAAACCGTAAAGCATAAATATACTGAACAATAAATATATTTTGTTTGTTGTTGGAACAACTAAAAGTTTCTGGCATGATGCAAAACAGTAAATTGGCAGCATCTAGAGCAAGTCAAGGTAAATTAATCAATTTAGTAGGGTAGGCTGTACCCGAAGTTATGCCTGTAAACTGGAAGAGGCCAACCTCCCTGGTTGAAGCAGGAAGCAAGCATCTTTAGACTGGTATTACAAGGTTTTTCCTAGTTTTGCCGAAATTTTGTAGGTATTGTACAGCAGAAAGGATTAGTGCATCCTGAAAAAAAGTTTGTAGTAAACAGTTTAACCAATGGTCTGAGCTGAAATTAAAAAGAAAACTGACGTTGCTTCTCTGATTTTGAGCATCACCTTCAAATCCTCC
>NZ_JAAHGT010001006.1 GCF_010672385.1 Okeania sp. SIO2F4 | reverse complement strand
GAAGTTCTTTTTTTTTTCTAGTTATTTTCATTTTTTTCAGGGTAGTCCAGATTGCCGTTGTACTGACTCCAAATTTCTCTGCTATGAGTTTTAATTTTACTTCCGGATTTTCCTTTATATATTTTTCTAATTCTTTCCTATCTAGTTTTCTGTGACGATGCTTTACCTTTGTGGCTTCAAGCTTTTTCCTCTCTAACCATCTATATATGGACGCTCTTCCTCCAAGCAAATACTTTTGCTGCCTTGGTTATCTTCCCACCACTTTCTATGTAATCTATTACCTTTTGTCTTACATCTAAACTATAAGTCATTACTTTAAACTACTCTCAATTCTATTTGAAAATTTTACTCTGTTTTTGTCTCATCCTTAAGTTAAACGACTATATATCCAACATTTATCTTTCAAATTGCTGTAGAGCCTCGTAAAATCGATAGTTTTCATGTAAAATCATATCATCAAAAATATCAAGGCATAGTGATTTTAAATCTTTTTCTTTAGTGTAGCTGTATATACGAATTAGTAATTTACTTACAATATTCATATCATAACTGTAAGTATCTGAATTTTTTATTAACTTTTCCAATACTGATAAAGTAATTAATTCTGGAAGTTGAGCTGTTGTTTTTTCCATAGCATGAATTAAATCACCAGCTTTATCTTTAAATGCTTTACTATCAACAAAAGCTTCAACTAGATTAATGTAATCACCTAATTCTTCTCCTTCAAATTTAAAGAAGCAAGTTGCTGCTTGAGCGCGAACTTTTTCATCGGAGTCATTGAAAAGTTGAATTAGATTATTTTCACAAAATTCACGAAAATATGCTGATCGAAAATTTGCAACAAATATTTCTGCTGCTGAGAGTCGATGGTTTTCTGTCCCTGAAAGACAACGTTTTGCTAAGTCATTTGCTTCCTCGTTTTCCAATGATAATAAACAAGTTTGTCTAGCTCCTACTCTAACTACCTCTGGTAATTCAGAAGTAATCATTTGTTCTAACAATGGTTTTAATTCCTGAAAGTGTGTTTGTAGAGCGTAGTGCAAAAAATGTTTAACTGTTTCTGTTCCTAAAAGTTCCTCGTCGTCGGTTTTACAAAGTTCTAAAAATAGCCTAACAGCCATATCTCTGTCATAATTCAACATTGCTGTTAATGCAGTGGCAGCACATGACCTGACAGCAGTAGATGGGTCTTTTACTATTTGCTTTAAGGCTGTTGAAAAGTGTGAAGCGCGACTCTTATCTGCAAAAATTAACTTAGCTATAGAATATACAGCACGACCTCTGTTAGAATTAATCCCCACCCCTAAAATATCTTCTCGGTCATCAAAATTACTACTGTTAGTCTGAGTTTTCCATAACTTTCGAGTTTTCCATAACTCTGTTGCTGGGTCTGGGTCATTCAAAGCATAATAAATCAGAATGTCAAAATCTGAAATTGTCCAAGGTAATTTAGCCAGTTTCTCAAATAAATAACTCATCGATTTACCGCACGGGCGTTTTGGTAATTGATGGCACTGCTGATAAATACTCCGGACTATTTCTATATCAACCCTTTCTTCTGTTTCAGCTATTCCTCTCAAAACAGCATTAAAGTATGAGAGGTTGGCATTGTTGGAAAATTGTTTGATTAGAGAAGCAAAACGAAGTGGCTCTTGCTTAACCTGTTTTTCCAAAACTATTGATAGTCCACCTGCTCCTCCTTTTACCCTTCTATTTTTAATTTCTGAAAGATCATTCTTATAGGTAGCGATCGCTTCCACCCACTGCTGGTCAGTCATTTTTTCTGCTTCCTCTTCAGGAATTGGAGAACCTATTGTATAAACTACTGGACTTTCCGGTGGCTCAATTTTTCCAGGTGCTTCTATCCAACCTATAGATATAAATTTGCGTTCTAGCTCCTGTAATTTCCGAGTAATTGTTTCACTGCGTCGAGAAGGAGCGATACCACTAAGCAATACATATTGACCAGATCCTCTAGAACGCAATAAAAATTTACGTCTATAATAGAGAAATTCGCGTTGCTGAATTAAGGTATAAAAGTAAAAATTGAACAATCTCAAATATTTGTTATTCAATAGTTTAGCAACTACCAAAAAATACAAATCATACCCAGAATCAGCAACGCCAAATTTGTAATCTTTTTCCCATGCAGGATAGTAATTTAGAAGAGTTTTCTCTAGTTTCTCCAAACATTCCTCCGAACAATAAGGAGTAGTTGCCTCCAGCAATTCCCTACTTGCCCAAAAACTTTCTCCAAAATTACTTCTAAGAGTTAAATAACCTGTCTTGAACCTTGTGGGTTGTTCGCACAGATAATTAATAGCGTCGTCAGCAAATCTTTTCCCATTTGCCGTATAAGCATGAATTAACAAGTATTGAATTGTTTCAAATTTTGAATAATATAACTGCTCTTTGACAATAGGAACAAAACTTTCAGGCTGATTAGTTGCTAAACTCACGAGTGCTATTTCTATAGCTTTAAGTAGCATTACATCACTAGCACTATAGCTACTACCATAAATACGATGTTGCCAAACTGCATCTTTCCATGGTACATCGTTTTCCTTGTCTGCTGTTAATTCCATCACCTGAATCATAAAAGGAAGAACATTTTCAACAAAAGCTTCAGGAGAATTTTTGGCACTATCCATGAAAATTCGTTTAGCAAATTGGCTATTGGGAATCGTGCCATTTCTGGAGTCAAAGGGATTAAGCTGATTATTGGCAAGACTAATAATCAAGCGTCGATTCAGATAATGACTAATGGTTTCACAACTCCAGTCTGGATGCTTTTTTGGCAAAGAATAAATTAGATTCCAGAAATCACTCTTTAAAGTAATAGGATCTTTCACCTCATCAAGAATACCTTCATCAATTAGCCGTAGAAATAGTTCAAAAAATCCTCGCCCTGCACTAATATCAGCTCGATGCACTAAGATAATCAGACGTTTTTGCCAAGCATCCGATACACCTATATATGGCTCCACTATTTTTGCGACTCGATCTGGAAGTTGTCTTTGGATTATTGATAGTGGATTATTTAGCCGATCTATCAACTCCTCATCACCACTATTCAACCAGTCGTGAATAATATTGAGACTATCAAGCAATTTAAACCAACTTACAGAATAAAAAATCTGCCAAACTTTATTTTTGAGGGGATATGAGTCATAAATTAAAGGAGCAATAATTTTCCATTCCTCTTGTCGGGGGTTTTCTAGGTTGATAAGTAGAGCTAACGCTAATTCCTTTATATGAAACCGAATATCTAAACTGGTAAGTAATTCTTTCAAGTCATCAAGGTAAAGCTCAAAGTCACTATCTCTTTCATGCAAAAGAATTTGCCTAACTTGAGCGCGTCGGAATAAATATTGTTCGTCGCTTCTGAGAAATGACAGTAAATTAGTTCCACTAGCAGAAAATTTCTCAGCAAATGA
>NZ_JAAHGT010001005.1 GCF_010672385.1 Okeania sp. SIO2F4 | reverse complement strand
TCTCTTCAAAAATTATTTCTTGATGAAAAACTGCAGCATATATTGGATTAGCAACTATTAACTTACTATCTCGTTTAGCTACTAATCCAGATAACCTAAGTTCCATTTGTTCCGGACTATTATCGGCTACTATTCCAGTCAAATTATTCTGTAAAATTTCCTGATATAATCCCAATCTTCTAACTATTCGTTCATCCTTTCTCAAAATTCGATCGCGAATAGTCTTCAAATGTTCTGGCACATCCTGTGTTTCCCAATTATCAATAATTTTCGACCTAACAATTCGTGCTACTCCCTCTGCGGAATTAACTATTAACTCTCCATTTTCAATTAATAGTTTACAGACCTTTTGAGTTAAAAATGGTTGCCCTCCAGTCCAAGTCAAAACCTCTTGTAAAACTGCCTCTGGTTCCTGACAAATTCCGACTAATCCATCCATCAATGATAAAGCTTCATCTAATTGAAAACCAGTCAGTTCAATCGCCCTCCCAATATTAAAAGGTGTACTACTTTTATCCTGACATAAATCTTGAGGTGTACTAACTCCTAACAAAGCAAAAGTTAAACGATTATATTCTTGATTATTAGCCCGTTTGTTGTAACAAGCTCGAATAAAACCTAAAAAATCATCCACTGGAAAATCTAAAGCCAGAATACTATCAATTTCATCAATAAAAATCACAATATTGTGATTAATTTGTGCCAGTAATACCGTTTCAATAAACTCACTTAATCTTTGCACGGGAGCTAAATAATCTCTTTCCCGCCACCAAGTACGAATATTCACATATTCTGATAGATTAAAATTATTTTCTAATATCCGCAGAATACCCGCATACCACTGTTCAGGAGTTACCCCCCGATTACCAATTTCTGAAATGTCGATCGCCACACAATAAACACCCTCTTCTTGTAATCTTTGAATTGTCATAACTTGCAAACTAGATTTTCCCATTTGACGAGAATTAAGAACATAACAAAACTCACCCGCTTTAAGACCTTCATAGAAATCCTCATCTGCTCGTCGCTTAACATAATTAGGTGCATTTCTAGGCAGACAACCACCGACTTGATAATAAGATTTTTGAGTTGAAGTATTCATAGTAAAGAGGTATTTCTCAGATAGTCGAAAGGAGCGATCGCTTTTTTCTGCTCGACTAAATTTATAGGTAAATTTCTCTAGAAAGATTTGATTAGCATAATTATAGCTAACATTTGTAAAGATTCGGTAAAGATTTGGTCAACTAAATATAAATAAGCCCATAAATTCAACTGAACTCTAAATATTAAACTTAATGTATTTACACAGATGTAATAAGGTGTTATAGTATAAACATCTAAACCATAAAACCGTAAACAAAATTACTACAGATAAGAAATAATCTTAAGTTGTAACGGTTGATTTGGACTTTACAGGGTCATCTACATCAAGGAAAGCGATCGCTAGTGCTAGCGAAACTTAGTCTTATTGCTTTCCAGAGTTGAACTATTTATATTTCATACCCCTGATTAAAGTAGAAAAAGATGCCTAAAAAAGCCTATCTCAAATCCCACCTGAGCGAAGCAGAAATCAAAACTCGCTATCTCCAAATTAGAGATAGAGTCGAATCTCGACGCTGGCACCTGCTCTGGTTAGTGTCTCAAAAGTGGACTATCAAAGAAGCAGCTCAAGCTTTGGGTCTTAACTATGATTATGCTAAGGATATAGTAAAAAGTTACAATCAAAAAGGGCCGGATGCAATTTTAAATCGACGGAAAACCCGGAAATTTTACCCTTCTCATGCTTTACTGACTCCAGAACAACAAGAAGAATTACGCATAGCACTAAAAAGTCCACCTAAAGACCAAGCAACATGGACTGGGCCAAAAGTGGCCGAATGGATTGCTAGGACTATTGGACGCGATCGCGTTTCCCCCCAGCGTGGTTGGGAATATATGAAAAAATGTAGTTCAAGTGTCTGATATAGCTTTAAGCATTCAGCATTCAGATATCAGCTTTTACTACTGTAGGTTGGGTTTCGCTACCGCTCTACCCAACGGGAGCAATTTTGTTGTTGGGTTTCCTTTGTTAACCTAACCTACTAGCGTGTCAAACTTGAAAATGTGAGGCGTAAAAACCTAACCCCCCAACCCCCTTAAGTGCTAGCGTTGGGGGGGATTTCACCCCTCTCAAAAGCAGGAGAGGGGTTGGGGGAGAGGTCTTCGCTCGTTGCTCGCTCCTAACCCACAATTTTAGTCTAGACACGCTACTACAAAACTTACTCGCATTTGAGTTATGACGCACCGTTAAGATAATGGTGCGTTACGTTCTGCTTTTCAATCTAATCAGGACTTACGCATAACCACCATATCTAGTAGGAGCGATTCGCGAATCGCCACTACAGATGGTGTATAATTTGATATTTTGGGTAAGTCCTGCTAATGAGTATTCCTATTTTCTAATCTCTGCAATGTCTTTTTTGCCCACTCCCGCAGTTGTTCGTCTGGGTCGTTTGCTGCTCTGTCTTGTAATAGTGGGAGGGTTTGTGGATGGTCTGGATAATGTTTGACTATTGCTTCTAGAAGTTTGGTTGAGTTTAGGAGTAGGGTGTGTTTTTGCTAATCAAAAGCGTCAGCACAACACACCGAAAGTCAACGGTGGTGAGTTAATCAAATGTAGTATAAAATACTATAAAATGTACTATTGTACAACAGATGAATAAAACATCAATTTATGGAAAACAGAGCGGTCGCGTTTGCGTAGCATGACCTAGGAAAGCGGAACGGATGATAAGATGGCTACTCATGTAGGTTGGATTGTTCCTGCATTGCCAAGCATGGAACTCTTAATCCGTATATCCGTGCCATAATCGGTGTGAGCGCTGCAATGTCTTTTTTGCCCACTCCCGCAGTTGTTCGTCTGGGTCGTTTGCTGCTCTGTCTTGTAATAGTGGGAGGGTTTGTGGATGGTCTGGATATTGTTTGACTATTGCTTCTAGTGCAATTTGTCGAGGGTTGTCTTGATACTCATTTTGATGTTGAAAGGGGTCATTGAGGGCGGTGTGATAAAACAATTCTAAAATTCCCGCTTCATTTTTCCAACCAGTAGCTATTTGTCGCACCGCTTCAAGTCGCACACTCGAACTATTATCAGACACAACCAATTGTTTGAGTAATTCAAAAATTCCCACTTCATGTTTCCAACCAGTAGCTATTTGTCGCACCGCTTCAAGTCGCACACTCGAACTATTATCAGACACAACCAATTGTTTGAGTAATTCAAAAATTCCCACTTCATGTTTCCAACCAGTAGCTATTTGTTGCACCACTTCACGTCGCACACTCGAACTATTATCAGACACAACCAATTGTTTGAGTAATTCAAAAATTCCCACTTCATGTTTCCAACCAGTAGCTATTTGTTGCACCACTTCACGTCGCACACTCGAACTATTATCAGA
>NZ_JAAHGT010001004.1 GCF_010672385.1 Okeania sp. SIO2F4 | reverse complement strand
TTTCTGGGTAGGCTTTACCTTCTATAGTGCCTTCTAATACATTTTTTTGTAAATAATCTAAGTGTTTTCCGGTTTGAGCAAAGATTAAATCATCTACTAATTCTAAGACTTCCGTACTATTCATAAACCAACTAATATTAAATCCGGTTCTAATAGACCATTTACTTAAATTGCTGAATTCCTTTTAGGGAAAAGATTTTAAATTTTAAGAATATAGTCTCATCAGAACGAACTTTGTGTTAAAACTACATATTTTTTAAAAGTACCATACTTTTCATAATTTTCCTAATTTATAGAGCGGGTAAAGTTCCTACTTTTCATACGGTCACTAAAGGTGGTTTTTATTTAGGATAGGATTGTTTGCTGGTATAAAAAATTTCTAGCAATGGCAAAAGAAAGCTAACTGAAAATCAAACCATGAAATTTGAAATAGTCAAGGAGAAAAAAAATTCTAATGCCAAAGATGAAGTAAGCAGTTTACTCGAAACACCGAAATGGACGTTAGATGAAATAGCCTTGTCAAAAACTACAATTGAGCAAATCCAAGAAATGATTGCTTATGTAAAAAATCGAGAAAAATTGTTACTTGAATGGGAATTTAATCGTTTTCTCAAAACAGGTAATGGTTTAAGTATCAACTTTTTTGGATTGCCAGGAACAGGAAAAAGTATTACTGCTGAAGCCATCGCCAAAAAATTAGAAACTCAGATTATCAAAGTTAATTATGGAGAATTAGAATCGGAATTAGTAGGTGGTACATCTAAGAACTTATCAAAAATTTTCCGAGTAGCTGAAGAAAACCACAGCTTATTATTTTTTGATGAAGCTGACGCCGTATTAAGTAAAAGAATTTCCAACTTATCCCAAGCAGCAGATTATGGTGTCAACTCTGCCAAAAGCACCTTATTAACATTGATGGATAAGTTTAATGGCGTAATCATATTTGCCACAAACTTATTTGAAAATTATGATGAGGCTTTTTTAAGGAGAATCATTTTTAACGTTGAGTTTCCCGTACCAGATATAGACATGAGAACTCAACTTTGGCAATTTCATATATCTGAAAAAGTTCCCAGAAATATCACTTATCAAAGAGCGGCTGAAATTAGTGAAGGATTATGTGGTGGAGATATTAGAAATATCACAATTAAACTAGGATTAAAATTGCTAGTTGGTAAAGCAAAAGCCATTGATGAAGAAATTATCAATGAAGAAATTGACAAATATAAAACTATCAAACTGCGTCACAAAAAAATTAATTTAGCAGAAACAGTTGTGGTAGAAAACGGACACAATTCAAATTTAAAGGAGGAATAAATTATGCTTCTTATTGCCAACTGGGTTATTGCTGTTGGTGCTGCCTTATTAGGTGCAGCTGTTGGTGGTACTGTAGTTTATTTTTGGGATGAAATAAAAGCTTGGGCTAATCGTGTAATAGGATATATAGTAGACGCAATTAATTATGCTATTGAGGTAACTTCTGATGCTATTGTTTACTTAGTTAGAGAAGGTCAACGTTATTACAAGCAAGTTAAAGTTTATGTGATGGATGTTTATACTGGCAAAACAAGAATAGAATCCAGACAGGAACTAATAAATAATAAATCTGATATACCTCAAGAAATACTAGAAAAACTTCAACACAAAGCTCAATATAAACTGATGCAAAGACCTACTTGAAGTTGATAGTAGTAAATTGAAATATTGTAGGTTAGGGTTTCCTCTGCAACATGAAAAGCGCCAGGGCGACCCAAGAAGCATCTATATATTTTTTTGTATTTTGGGTACTTTTGGGTTTCGTTCCTCAACCCAACCTACAATGTGGCAATATTTTATGAAACTGATATAAAGCAGCATCTATTCTATTAGTCAAAACTACAAAATATTAAACTGTTTGAGGAGAATATCTATGATAGAAATAGACCAAGAAAACTTGGCAGACAAATTCGGCAAATTATTTAATACCATGAAAAATGCGAGTGAAAAAATATCACAAGCATTACAAGAAAATGATGTGGATATTGACACCTTTAACAGTATCGAGAAAGAAACTTTAAACTTTGATTTGCTGGAGAAAGATCTTGAAAAAATCCACGCAAGAATTGAAAAAGATGGATATTCTGTTTTAGGAAGTCGTCTTGTCCTTGATAACGAAAAAGACTTGATGGAAATTAAAACTTATAGCCAAAAAGGAGAAAAAAGCTTTGTCAATACTGCCAGTGCTAAAGTCAAAAAAGTAAGAAATATTCCTGCTGAAATTCTAGATGAAATGAAGAGTAAAGGTCGCGTTGAAATAAGTTTGAAATTTGATGATTGATTTGATTTTTATTTAATATAAAATTTGGTTAAACAATTGTCATTATAAAGGTAAGGAAGCAATTCCAAAATTATAGAGATTGCTTCCTTCCACTCCGTTCTAGTCTCAATGACCAATGTAGTGAATAACTACTTGGATATGGATATGATATAGAAAACCATTTGGTATCTTTGCCCGGGATTAAATTTTTGAGTTACGAGTCGCAATTACAATATAGGTAATACAGGAAAAAGATTGAAAAATGCTCCCTTACTCCCATACTCCCTTACTTTTAAGATTAGAATTAGATTTTTCCCATCATCAAATCTTTCCATTTATCCTCAATAGAAAACCAGCGACATTTTCATTTTCTGAAGCTCCTGAAAAAAAATCGGCGCGTCAAAGGATTTTCACTTCCATCCTGACAATTTTTGTGATACTATAAATATTAACTGGGGTTGTTCGTCTATATACATGACTTTTTATTCAACTCAATTTCCTTGCTCTAGGGCGATCGAGTATTCACGAAATTTCCCTACAAGCAACGCCACAAAGGTTGTCATTTTAGAAAGCTCTCATAAATGTTAGTTTTCCCCCATCAAACCTTTCCCTCTATCCTCAATAGAAAACCAGCGACATTTTCATTTTCTGAAGCTCCTGAAAAAAATCGGCGCGTCAAAGGATTTTCACTTCCATCCTGACAATTTTTGTGATATCATAAAGATTAGCTGGGGTTGTTCGCCTATAAGTATGACTGTTTATTCAACTCAATTTCCTTGCTCTAGGGCGATCGAGTATTCACGAAATTTCCCTACAAGCACCCATCAGAAAGATTTTCATCTTGTGAAGCTCCCGTAAATATTACTTTTCCCCATCAAACCTTTCCCTCTCTCCTCAATAGAAAACCACCAACATTTTCATTTTATGAAGCTCCTGAAAAAATCGGCGCGTCAAAAGATTTTATGTTGCATCCCCACAATTTTTGTGATATTATAAATATTGACTGGGGTTGTTCGTCTACAAGTATGATTTTTTATTCAACTCAATTTCCTGACTCCGGGGCGATCGAGTATTCAGGAATTTTCCCCACAAGCAATCCCAGAAAGATTTTCATTTTATGAAGCTCCAAAAAAAACGGCGCGTCAAAGA
>NZ_JAAHGT010001003.1 GCF_010672385.1 Okeania sp. SIO2F4 | reverse complement strand
AATAATCACAAATTAGGTCTGCCTCAAAGTAAGCATTCAGCGTTCAGCTTTATTACCTTTAAGCTTTAAGGGAGGAAAAAGCAATTGAGAGATTTCCCAGAAGTAAAAATGCAGTAGAAGTTAAATGGATACTTGCTTCATTCTTTAAAAAGCTGAGAGCTGACCGCTAATAGCTGAATACTTACGCTTCAAAAATCAATCAGCTTTTAAGTTGCCAGTTATTCAGATTAAAAAAATCCAGATTTTAGCTAGTAAAGTATATTTTCTAGCTAAAAATATTCTCAAACAACTTTTCACTTGCTTCTATCCGCGTTATATTACCAATACAGTCTATTTCTCATCTGTAATAAGAGAGAAATTACCATTTGATATTGAGTTAACTTACACTTATGAATCCCGATCATCTGACCCAAATAATACAAAAAGGATTTCGTGTTACCTTAGGTGCCACATCCTTTTTCATGGAAACTTTGCAAGACTCTGGTAAGCGAGATGAAAATTTGAATAAATTAAATTCTGATTTTAATCAACTAACTGAAGAATGGGCTGAAAGAGGAGAGATGACTGAGCAGGAAGCCCGAAATTTTGTTGATACAATTTTGAATCAACAAAATAGTCAAGTCAATACTGATAATGCAACTGTTTCTTCTACTCCTGCTTCAGGTTTTGTACAATCAGATATACAAAGAGATTTGTTAGAACTAACTAAAGAAATAGCCAATCTACGGACTGATTTACAACAATCTCAGGAGTCAGAATCTCAGAATTAAGTTTCTTTTAAGATATTTTTTCCACACAGAAAAAAATATTTGAATATTTGACACATCACAGGATTCTGTTCTAGATGTGTCTTATACCAATATTAAGTTATTAATAAGTCCTAGATAAGTAGGATAAATTTTAGATCATAACTCAGCTAAAAATTTTTAATTTAGCTGAGTTAGGCTTTTATTTAGTCGTTGTCCCATTTTTCATTACCTATCAGGTCGCCAATTCTATCCCTGAGTAGAAAGTCACACTCTTCTAATTCACCCTCTACACAAGCCCATTCCCTGGCGGGAATATATTGGCAAAGAGTATAAATAGGTTGCTGACGACTGAGAACTCCTTTGTATACAAGTTCTGCTGCTTCGTCCCTGATAATGTCTAAAGAATATTGAACTGTGGTGTAAGTCATGGTCACCCTCTTGGCCTAGCTTGAGTAATTGTCGGCGCTACGGCGCTATTAATAATATAATGCAAAATTGCTAATTCTGAATGTTAATTTTTTCAGTATATATAGTTACAATTTGTTATCTTATTTTGATAAGTATTCTAAAAGTCATCAGACCAACACATGAGCTAATGTATTAGTCCAAATTGCATATATATACTTTAAACTTGTACCCATCAGCTAGCTAATTTAGGATTTCTCTAGCCTTCTTGCCTAAAATAATCGTCTTCCAAATATCACTTTAATTTTGTTTTGTCAAAAATTTGGTGATATTTTTTAGATTTTAGAGAGATACTTGTAAATCTTTAAATAAAAGCTCCAGAGCAATAGCTTGGGCTTTTGGCATTTGTCCATAACAAAAGATATAAGGTATCTCTGATAACAGTTCTGATGAAAACTGTTTCAAGGTATACTGACTACCGTATATGATTAGACCTTGTAGTTCGCCACTTCTTAATAATTTCTTAACTAAATCCTCTCCTGCTTGTGTTAGACTAGCTATTTTGCCAAAAGGATTACCGCGAATAAATAGTTGCAGCAAAGTCAAGCGATTAGAAGTAAAAGTTGGGAGAGCTTCTGAATTATTGTCAATTAGCTGTGGTTGATAACCATATTTTTTGGGAATAGCGATCGCCGGAGTATGATTACCCAAGAAAGGGGTATTAAGTATATCCTGTACAAGCACTAAATTTCGTAAATGATTATCATCTATATTTTTTGGAGCAAGATAACCTCCTCCTACTTGAATAGAGTCTTGCAAAATTTGAGCTACAGTTTCTTGTGCCTGTGATTGAGCTAACTTTTCAACTAAATTGTATGTAGGAGGTGAGACATAATCTGGTATTTTTTCATTTCCGGGTTCCCAAGTAGGATAAACTTTTGTTTTAGCTTGCCAAATTCTCTGTAAAGACTCATCAATTCGTGATTCACAAATACGGCCTTGACTCACCGCATCACAAACAGAATTAATTGTCACCTCTGCATCTAAAGGCATAAGTAAAATATCCGCACCAGCTTCCACAGCCAAAACAGACGCCTCGGCCAAACCATAACCATTAGCGATCGCCCCCATTACCAAAGCATCAGTCACAACTAATCCGTCAAAACCCAACTTTTGGCGTAACTGACCTGTGATAATTTTGTGGGATAAAGTTGCCGGTAGTTCCCCATCCCAGGTCGGAATCAACAAATGGGCACTCATCACAGCATCTACCCCAGCAGCGAGCGCCTCAAAAAAAGGAGGTAACTCAACTTCTGCCAGTCTTCTATCCGAATGGGGTATCACTGGCAAATCAAAATGAGAATCAACTGCCGTATCCCCATGACCCGGAAAATGTTTAGCAGTGGTCAAAACTGCATATTGTTGAGCACCCCTAATAAAATCCCTTGCCAATTGACCAACTAATTCCGTCGTTTCTCCAAAAGCCCGAATATTAATCACTGGGTTATCAGGATTATTATTCACATCTACCACTGGGGCCAAAATCCAATTTAAACCGATAGCCACAGCTTCTTGAGCTGTAATAGCTCCCATAGTTTCAGCATACTCTTGAGCCTTTTTCAGATTAGTTTGAGCAATAGCAGCGATCGCCATTGGTGGAGGAAACCAAGTTGCCCCAGCAAACCTTTGACCAACTCCTTCCTCAATATCAGCAGCCAAAAGCAAGGGAATTTTAGCCCAAGACTGAAGTTGTTGGATGCGAGTTGCCAAGTCTACAGCACTCCCACCCACAAAAATCACCCCTCCAACACCCAACTCTTGTAGCCAATATTGAAGCTTGCTGTTAGGGGGTTCCCATTCTGGATAAAGAATTTGATTGTCAAATAAATGCCCAGATGCTCTGACTACGACCATCTGAGCTACTTTTTCTGCTAAATTCATAATTTAGTAATTAGAGAATGTAGAAATTACTTACCCCACCATGTCTTGGTGAGACTCTTGATGGTGGTTCAGCAATTAACAATTAACAATTAACAATTAACAATTAACAATTAATAATTACCTCTCCCTTTTAGGGCTATGCTTTATAAACATCTTTCTTAACATAAAACTTGACAAGTTCAGTCAGTTATGCACGAGTATTGAATCAGCTTTTTTCTGAGAAATAATGTATTGAATTAGACATAAAGAAGTGAGAAATGCACCCCAAGATTCTTACTCCCCCCTCTTCCCCCTCTTCCCCCTCTCCCCACCCTCCTACAAGGGTTTCAGGAGTTCCTTATAAGGGATAGCT
>NZ_JAAHGT010001002.1 GCF_010672385.1 Okeania sp. SIO2F4 | reverse complement strand
CTGAAATAACCCTGAATAAACAAGAGTGCTTTATCTATTAGACACAAATGTTATTGTCATTATTATTTCATAGGGATGTTGCATACAACATCCCTAAATAACACTTAACTAGGACTAATAATGATTAATTTTTAACCATACCTCACCATCCTAACAAGTGCTGTAAATTTTTACTTTTTACTTCCATGAAACCTTTGACTACAGCAGCTTATCGACGTTGGCGACGACCTAAAGCAGCCAAACCAGCTCCAATTACAGTAAATAAACCCATTAGTGAAGATGGTTCGGGAACGCGGACTGAAGGTGTCTCATTAAGACGAGCTAAGGCTTCTTCAGGGGTAGTAGGAACTCCACCAATATTCCGATCGGTTCGTACGCCGAACTCTTCTTCCAACTCTTGCTCGCGCTGATTTTCAACTTCCGCAGCAGCAAGTCGCTCCTGCATATTCTCCCGTTTCTCAGCAGCGATAGCCTCATCAATAAATGGAACAAGAGTTCCTTCAATGTCTCTGAGCAAATCATTTTGAAGGTCAATTTGCTTGTCTTGTTGTTTGACAACCTGAGCTTTTTGACTTTCTGCTGCATTGCGACTTTCTATATCTTCTTGCCGCAAGGCAACTTCACTTTGACTAAGCGCTTTATTTTGAATTTTCACCTGCTCCCGCTGATTGCGAGCAACCTTAAATAGTCCAGCTTCAAACTCACGGCGCTGATACTCGCTGCCAATAGTTTTCGGATCGCCTACTTGCACCCCGTTAAAAGTATGAGTAGTGTAATTAACAATTTCCCCATCTTCATTGTAAACAGGAATCTTTACAGTTAAATCTTCAGCGGTGTAGGTTTTAAAATTATTGCTATCCAAACCGTCTGGGCGATCGCTATTGCTTGCTTCTACTTTCAAAGCATTGAAATACTCGTTAGCTCCATTTAAAAGATTGTCAAGAGATGAGGTCAGAGTATCAATAGAGGTAGCATCAATTTCATTGAGCAGATTTTGAGTCTCATTAATATTCTGTTCATAGAAAGCCATTTCCTCTTCCTGAGCAGGAGTTAGATTATTTTTATTATTCAACTTATTCCACTGTTTTTCAGAATTATCTCTGATTTTTTCCAGCTTTTGCTGCAAGCTGTTCTTATTGGAAGTATCGAAATGTTGATTGTAGAAATTGTCTAATTCCTGTTCTAAATTTGGCTTATCTATTTTTGCATCTGCAAGGTCTTGTTTCAGAGTATCAATCTTATTTTTCTGATTGTTGAATTGCTTCTCAAGTTTGTTAATGTTCCCTTGACGCTCTTGTTCAACTCCAACTTCAAAATCAGCAATAAGATCGTTAAAGAAAATCAACTCCTGTTCTTGCTTTGCTAAACTACCATCGTTACGTAACTCTATCCAACCTCCATCATAATTATTCTGTAGCTCTAGCTTTTGTTGTAAGCTTAAATTTTCCCAGTTATTGTTTTCCTTATATTCTTCCCACGCTTCTTTTTGAGACTTAAGTTGTGCAACTTCAACATAAGCATCCTTAATAGTTCCACTTGCTTTTGGCTTTGCTAGTTCCAGAGCTTCCTCTTTGCTAGGAACATTATCAAGTTTAGTTTCTATTTGATCCCGTTTACCTTCAGCGTCAAGAATTTTCTGTGGGTTCTCACTAATAGTTTCCTCAACTCCATTCAGATTATTAACTATTTTGTTGCGCTTGCCCAACTCTTTTTTAATCTCACTGTTAGCTTCTCCGCCAGGAACTTTCTTAGCAGCGTTATTATTTTTTCCGTTAAGAGGATTTATTTCCTGTTTTTGTAAACGTTTAACTTCTGCCTCAGCAGCAGCTTGACGTTCATTGTAAGTATCTATTTGTGCTTGGTGAGCATGAATTTTATTTTGATAACCTTCTACTTCAGCTTGGATGTTATCAATTTCAGTTTGTAGATTGCCGATAGTTCCCTCAAAGCTTTCTAGTTCTCCATCCCAAGGTTGACCATCCCAATCAAAGCCGTACCCTTGAGCAATTCCTTTGAGAGTTTCAATATCTTTTGGAGGTTCTGGAGGAACTATAGCATCAAGATTGAATTTGAAGCCAAAAAACTCCGTTCCACCCAAAGAGTTTTGATTGAACCCTTCTGCTGTCAGTTCTGTAGCAGTCAACATTTGAAAACCATCATTCGCAACTCTGTCACCTCCAGCAATCACATTGTACCCAGTACCATTGCCATTAAAGTAAGGGTTATCTGCTCCAAGATTACCGTAGAAGTTATTCTCGCTAGAATCAACTAAAGCTTCATAGTTATCAAGAGTACGATGCCCAAAGTTCTGCATCCCTACCCCTTTAGCAGCTACATTTTTGTAAACTCCCAAACCTGAATCAGCTCCAGAGTCAGAGCTACCTGAAAAGTGAATAGCGTGGAGGTTTCCTGCTTCCATAGATTGTTGGAAATTCTGACCCGCAGGAGTAAAGAATAAGTCTCCTGGGAAAATTCGATCTAAATTGCGGTCTAAACCCGTACCCAATAAAGGCATATTTCCACCAATAGCAACAAACATCTCGTTACCATTTTGGAAAACCCCCATTCCAGTAAGATCGTAGTCAGAACCATCAGTCATATCCCCAGTAGCATCTTGGCTATACTGCCATCCATCCACTCCTTCAAAAACTAGGGCTGTTCCGTCATTATTACATTCTAAAAATAAGCTAAAGACTCCATCAGTCAAAGCGAAACCTTCTGCCTTTTGAGAAGAACCATTTAATAGTAAAGCAGTTAAAGCAATTTTTGTACCGACGCTAAAAATTCGTTTCATTGTATGGTTGTGTGTGTGTTGTTTTTAACTCTTCACTATCTTCGTAAGGATTCAGCTATTTAGCGGTAATTTAGATCCTTAAATAAAGTGATTTATTACTCATTTTTATGTGATATGAATCATAGAAAAATTATGAAAAAACCTTTATTTTAAAATTGTAAATATCTAGTAAATATACACAGAATTAATATTTAATTTAGCATTTTTAGGTATTTACTCGCAATAAAATTCCTATTTACAATGCGTTAATAATTTTTTATTCTTATTATTAGTTTTTTAAACTTGATAATTTTTTTGCATTTTATAACTATGTAATTTCTGTCAAAGGCAAATATTTAATCCTTGATAATACTTGAAATAAAATCCTCCTAAATAAACTCGATATATTTATGTAAAAAAAAGGGAGAAATTGGCATTTATATGATTTTACAGTTGAGTAAACTACAAAATCGGTAGAGACTTTGCATAAAACTTCCGAGTTAGGAGGTAGGAGATAGGAGATAGGGAAAAAAGTGTTTTCATCACCCTCTTATCCGGAGACAGGAGACAGGAGACAGGAGACAGGAGACAGGAGACAGGAGACAGGAGACAGGAGGTAGGAGATAGGGAAAAAAGTGTTTTCATCACGCTCTTTCTGAAGCGGATCGTGTAGAGC
>NZ_JAAHGT010001001.1 GCF_010672385.1 Okeania sp. SIO2F4 | reverse complement strand
GAGCTGGAGTGTTTGATAATAAACAATTCTCAAGCACTGTGGAAGGAACACCACAGGGAGGGGTAATTAGTCCTCTACTAGCAAACATCGCTCTACACGGTATGGAAGAAAGGTTAACGGAATTTGCTGAATCCTTACCAGGAAGGAAACGCGATCACAAATCAGCATTATCCTTAATACGCTACGCTGACGACTTTGTGATCCTACATGAAGATATCAAAGTAGTCCTGCAAGCAAAAACCTTAATACAGGAATGGTTAAGCCAGGTAGGATTAGAACTAAAACCAGAAAAAACCAAGATTGCCCACACCCTGGAAGAATATGACGGGAATAAACCTGGATTTGACTTTCTAGGATTTAACATTAGGCAATATGAGGCCAAGTCAACCAAACAAGGATTTAAGACGCTGATTAAGCCATCCTCCAAGAGTATTAGAACTCATTATCAGAAACTGGCGGAGATATGTGACTCCCAC
Organism: Okeania sp. SIO2F4; assembly: GCF_010672385.1. Taxonomy (GTDB): domain Bacteria; phylum Cyanobacteriota; class Cyanobacteriia; order Cyanobacteriales; family Microcoleaceae; genus Trichodesmium. Next base: position 2,974 of record NZ_JAAHGT010001001.1, on the reverse strand, counting down.
AAAACCGCCTCTACTAAGGCTTTAATAGCCAAACTCAATCCGGTAATTAGGGGATGGTCTAACTACTTCTCAATCATAGTTAGTAAGAAAATATTCACAAAGATGGATAATCTTATATGGAAAAGACTATGGAGGTGGACGACTAGAAGGCATCCAAATAAGCCCGCCAAATGGGTAAAGGAAAAGTATTTCCCCAAAGTTAAAGATACCAGGAACTGGATATTTAACGATGACAAATATATACTAAACCTACACTCAGATGTTCCTATTGTAAGGCACGTCAAAGTGAAAGGTAATAAATCCCCTTATGACGGCAACTGGACTTATTGGAGCAATAGAATCGGTAAATATCCAGCTCTTAGGAAAGAAGTCACAACGCTCTTAAAGCGACAAAAGAATAAATGCGCATTTTGCGGACTAACCTTTAGTCCGACTGACCTTATGGAAGTTGACCATATAAAACCAAGGTCTAAAGGTGGTGACAACACATACAAGAATAAACAATTGTTGCACCGACATTGCCACGACACGAAAACTGCTTTAGATAACAAAACATATCCAAAATTTAGACCCCAGGATTTACCTGAAGATTATATATGGATTGACGATATGTTAACTCTGAAGCAGGATGTACCCATGACAAGGGACGTTTAAGAGAGGAGCCGTGATGAGGTGAAAGTCTCACGTCCGGTTCTGAAGACGAGTCGGGTAGGGTAACTTACCTGGCTTAGTTTAACAAAATTGTAGACTGTCTGGCAGAACAGTTTATTGTCGTAGTAGATAGTTCTAAATTAGTAGATAAATTGGGTTCTACCTTTTTATTGCCCGTGGAAGTTATACCCATGGCAATTACTCCTGTGATTCGGGCGATCGAAAAACTGGGTGGTCAACCAGAATTACGGATGGGGGTGAGGAAAGCTGGTCCGGTAGTGACTGACGAAGGTAATCTGGTTATTGATGTCAAGTTTGATTCTATTGATAACCCTGCAGAGCTAGAAAAAAGTTTAAACAATATTCCTGGTGTTTTGGAAAATGGTTTATTTGTAGGGGTTGCAGATGTAATTTTAGTAGGAGAAATTCAGGATGGGCAACCAATAGTTAGGGAAATTTCTTAGCAACTCAGAATTCAGAAGTCAGAAGCTAAATTCTTACTGTGACTGAAATAGTTGTGACTTAGCAGGAGAGCGCGGGTCTCTAAGGAACATTTAGATAAAAGCGAGGAGTCAGGAGTCAGAATTCAGAATAGAGGAAGAGAGAAAAATCACTATCTAAGTATTGTTTTGGTGCTAAGTTCTCAAAATATTTAGGGTTTGCTTATGGAAGTCTTTTTGTTGAGGTAGGTCGGAGGTCGGAGGTCGGAGGGAGTAGTTAAGAATTAGGAGGAGCAGGGAGTTGTACAAGAGGTAGTCCTTCATCATAGCCACTTAAATTTTCTGCCTCGCGTTACTCCAAAATGCTTAATTTTTCAGCTTTATTAACACAAAAGCTGGTACTTTTTCCAGACCTAAGGTTTCTCGAACCTTTATCTTTGCAATGCTTTGATCTTTAATCAGCAAGCCCTATTTAGCTAGACTCTACAACATAATATCAACCCTAGGATATCCTGTCTTGTATATATAAAATCCGGTTTCTACAGGAGACCGGGTTTTAATGTAACTAATGAACATTAGGAAAAATCATTATTAGCTAAATTAGATATTCAAGGGGACTAATTTATTCTAGTAATTGTCTTTCCGCTTCCAAGATTTTAACTAAATTTTGATTTCCTTTGGCTCTAGCTGCTTCCAGGCGATGAGCCAATCTTTTTTCTACATTAGCTCTATGAACCTCATTAGGAAAAATCATTATTAGCTAAATTAGATATTCCAGGGGACTAATTTATTCTAGTAATTGTCTTTCCGCTTCCAAGATTTTAACTAAATTTTGATTTCCTTTGGCTCTAGCTGCTTCCAGGCGATGAGCCAATCTTTTTTCTACATTAGCTCTATGAACCTCATTCAACTTAACTAGGCTTTTTGGTGTATTTCTGTTCATCATGGACATTTTTTTTATCACTTTTATTGTATATATTACATTCTTAATTTAGCATAGCTAGCAAACATCAACCAGTTTAGATGTTCAAAACTAAGCATTTTTATCAGCGAATAGCCACACAGTAAAGAATATTTTAGTAGGTTTTACTTTCTATATTTGTAGCAATTATCAAAAAAAATCCACAAAAAGTAACTGGAAAAATTATATCTCCAAGAAACCACTCCAAATCTATAAACATCTTTATTGATATCATTTTAATCTGCTTTTATTCTTTATTTGTACTTTTACTATTGTGGAATGACTTGATTAAAATCCTCTTATTAAGAAATATTGTTGAGTAAATATCGGAGATTTTTATCAAAATATATATTAAACCCAAAGTAATTAGTTTAAATTTTATTAAGAGATTATTTGTCAAGTAAATATAGTGTTTCTTAAATTGGTGAAATACAAAAGTTGTGTATTTTAGGGAATAGGTAACAGGGAACAGAGAAGATAACAGGGAACAGAGAAGATAAGAGGAAATAGGGAAGAGCAAAAATACTTCATTAAATAGTGAATGCACTACCCAAAGATCAAGGCAGCTAGAGTCCTTAATATTCTCTATATTCGGTGGGTTAAGGCGGACAGTTAAGAGTTTGGTAACTCACCATAAGTATTGTCACTTAGCCCAGCCTACTGGACCGACACAGCTAATTTAGTACAAAACTTGTAGGGTGCCTATTTACGGCTAAAATTTAGTATATGTCGATCTACTACTAGCATCTCTAGCTTGATAATGTGGGTAAGTTTATAAAGGAATTTTTTGATATCTTTTCCTAGGTCAATACATAGAGATTCACACATTATTTTCCACTCAAGAAAAATTCTGAGAAACTCCACACTAGATTCAACAGCTTTTCTCCAGAAAATAAAATTGGCCAGGGATTGATTAATTATT
>NZ_JAAHGT010001000.1 GCF_010672385.1 Okeania sp. SIO2F4 | reverse complement strand
AGTTCCAATGGCGACGCAACAGCTCTAACCACCTTTCCATCGTGGCTATCTGTTCGTCACTCGGCTTGATTCGATAGATGTAGGTTAAGAGCATGATGTTATTGTACTACTCGCGACCTATTGAGAATCGTTAAACCCCGTCGGGCAATTCCCCTCCCGTTAAATCAAAGATTATAACCCGAGACCCCTTGCCCGTTTAGTTGGACTATAGTTTGTCCAGACAAAACGGTTTTCCATAATTTGGCGATCGCTTTTCTTACTGCTTTAGGAGTAAAAAATACGGGGGGAGTTCCACTGTTAATCTTAGCTGAATTTTCCACCCATTGATATTTTTGGATTAACTGGGAAAGTAGTTTATTTATGTCTAGGGAGAGAAGGCTAATCACAATCTAAACTAGATAAGCAGCTAGACAAAATTAATTACACATCTATAACTTGCTGAATTCTTTGCCTTCTCAAGATTGCAGACAATTAGAATAGGTAAATAATTTTGTAATGGTACTTATTTGAATAAAGTCTTCATCTTGAACTAAATTACCAGAAATATTAGCACTAAATAATTGATTAAACTTTTGAGAATAGACATCTGTATTAGTCAATTTTTTAACTTTTATCTTCTGAAGATTAAAATCAATATTTACCATAATATGTGGATTGTCATTATGATTTTTTTTCAATATTTTTTTGACATGACTCTATTAATTCGTTAATTTCAGGTAAGTTCTATTCTAGTTTTGGTGGATTAAAATTATATGATGAAGCAAATTCAAATTGTACAATATCGCTAACTTTTGCTGCTTGAATAGCAGCATCAACTAAATCCTCAATTATTGTCAAATCTGTAGAACTAGCAAAACCAAATCTACCTTGATAAATTAATCTCAGAGCTACTCCTTTTTGAGCTTTAGTTTGCAGAGATTTTGTCAGGATTCAGGTCTTATGAAAAAGCCTATAAATCTTAATGGATAAGTATTTCAAGCAATTTCCTCCAAAATTCTATTCTCAATTAGAGATTGCTACAAGCCTTGATTTTCGTGATTATTGGAGTCGGGAGGCTGTTAAATTACTGAGTCAGTCGTTTTCATAAGTCTCTCTATAACTGGGTTTGAGATACCTGAATCCTTACGATATTTTAAACAATTCTTTTCAAATTTTATGGGGGTATCCTGAGTTGATAAACAGTAAATTTTTACCTAAAAATTAAGGTATAAAGCCTCTCCATTCATGGAGAAAAAAGAAAAAAGAAAAAAAATATTTTTAGTCAATCCTCTTCTTTATAAGAAGAGGTGATAATTAATAATTAATAATTAATTATTAATTGTTGAAAGATGCAGCTTTTTCACTGGCAAGTTTAAGAATTTGCTCTAGAGTTGACTTACTCAGAATAATTTTTATTGAATTTTAAAATTAGAATTCATCATAGCTTGTTGTTGCAGCCTGCTCATCATCACGTTTAGAACCTAATAATTCGAGTCTATCTACTCTAATTACAGGTTTAGAACGATTTGCCCCTGTATTACGATCTTGCCAATAATCAAACTTCAAAGATCCTTTTACCCCAATTAATTTACCTTTACGAACATAATCAGCAGCAACCTCTGCAGTTTTGCCCCACATCTCTAAATCAAACCAGTCTGGTTGGTCAGTGTTTTTAGAGCGACGATTTACAGCTAAAGTGACATTACAAACCACATTACCTGACTCAAAATATTTAACTTCTGGGTCTCTACCTGCCCTACCAACCAAAGTTACAACATTTAAACTCATATACTATTCTTATTTTTATTTTTATATTATTCATGAATTAAATTTTAGAAGGTATCTGTAAAATAAATCTAAATAAATGCCTCAAATATCTAGTATTCGGATTTGTTACGGCGACCAGGAAAACAGTATTTTCGCCTAACCCACCCTAAATCAAGGCTTAATTTTTTATTTATAGATACCCTCTTAGGAGTTGCTGATTTTAGGTATGAAACTCTATTCATCAGAATCAGTTAAGAGTTGAAAAATTATTAAGCTGCAAATCATGCCTAGTTTTCCCCTTATAGTTTGTGAGTGAAAAAAACTTCTTTCTTGCTCCTGACTCCTTACTCCTGCAATATCATAAATTTATTCAGCAACACCAAATTTTAATTTAACATCTTAACTCCAAAAAAATATCCTAAGAGGACTAATTACTCAAGCAATTCCTAATCTAAATACTTTATCCGGATTTTGTCCTTATTGTGTCGCACTAAGAAACCAAGGACAGTTAAACTTGCTTGTATCAAAAATGATACAGTCCTACTAGACTGAGGAGTAAAAAACATTATACAATTCACCTCAGCTATATTTCTTTATAAATTATTAAACAAAGTTAATATTTGATTTTAGGGGGTCAAAATCCAGTGGGTCTGATAAATCGCTTTTCCTTGTCTCGGGACATGGGAATTGACTTGGGTACTGCAAACACACTTGTATATGTATCAGGTAAAGGTATTGTTCTTCAAGAACCATCTGTAGTAGCTATTGACCAAGAACAAAAAACTTCTATCGCAGTTGGGGAAGAAGCTAAAAGGATGTTAGGGAGAACTCCCTCCAATGTAATTGCTATGAGACCTCTAAGGGATGGGGTCATTGCTGATTTTGATACAGCAGAATTAATGCTGAAACATTTTATTAGGCAAGTCCATGAAGGAAAAACCTTGGTATCTCCAAGAATTGTTATTGGCATTCCTAGTGGAGTAACTGGTGTAGAAAGACGAGCTGTAATGGAAGCTGCTTCTCAAGCTGGTGCTAGGGATGTACGATTAATTGATGAACCTGTTGCTGCAGCTATTGGCGCGGGGTTGCCTGTAGCTGAACCTACTGGCAATATGATTGTGGATATTGGTGGGGGAACCACAGAAGTTGCTGTTCTTAGTTTACAAGGTACCGTTCTGAGCGAGTCCGTGCGTGTAGCTGGGGATGAACTGAATGATGCTGTTACTCAGTATATGAAAAAAGTCCATAACTTGGTCATAGGAGAACGAACTGCGGAAGATATCAAGATTAAATTGGGTTCAGCTTATCCCTCTCAGGATGATAATGAGGCAACGATGGAAGTTAGGGGTATACATTTATTATCGGGTTTGCCTAGAACTGTAACAGTCAAAGCCGCAGAAATTCGAGAAAGTCTGACTGAACCTTTATCTATAATTATAGAGGCAGTTAAGCGAACTTTGGAACGTACTCCCCCTGAATTAGCAGCAGATATTATAGATCGGGGTATTATGTTGGCTGGTGGTGGTGCTTTGTTAAAGGGGATAGATACTTTAATTAGCCATGAGACTGGTATTATCACTCATGTTGCAGCAGATCCACTTTGCTGTGTAGTCTTGGGTACTGGCCGTGTTTTGGAGAATTATAAACAGCTTGAACGGTTTTTCAGTGGGCCAGCTCGCTAAAGTCTGGTTATGTTATTTGAGA
>NZ_JAAHGT010000100.1 GCF_010672385.1 Okeania sp. SIO2F4 | reverse complement strand
TCGCCTATTGACAGTCAAAGACCACCATGAGGCAGTTCAGGCTGCCCTCAATACCCTAGGGCTAGTTATGGATGTCGATCGAATCTATATATTCCAAAATCATCCCCATCCTGAAACTGGGGAACCTGCTAGCAGTCAGCGCTGGGAGTGGGTAACTGAGGGAGTGCAGCCAGAAATTGATAACCCAGAGTTGCAAAATCTTCTCTATCCAGAAATTCTGCCCCGTTGGTATAATACTCTCTCGCAAAAACAACCAATTGTAGGTATAATTAGAGAATTTCCTCAAGTAGAGCAATATCTATTACAACCCCAAGGAATTCTGTCTATGCTGGTAGTGCCAATTTTTATCCGAGACTACTTCTGGGGATTTGCTGGATTTGATGATTGCCAGCAAGAGCGTCAGTGGAGTGACAGTACAAAAGCAGCACTAATGGCGATCGCTGGCAGTATTGGAGGAGCAATTTCTCAATGGCAAACTGAAGCTAACCTCAAGCAACTCAATGAAACCTTGGAAGAGCGAGTACAAACCCGTACGGCTGAACTTGAGCAGGCAAAGGAACTAGCTGAATCTGCTAACCATGCTAAAAGTGAATTTCTGGCTAATATGAGCCATGAACTTCGTACCCCACTCAATGGTATTTTGGGTTATGCTCAAATCCTCAATCGTTCTAAGAAACTACCGGAAAAAGAACGCCACGGCATTGAAATCATTTACCAATGTGGCTCTCATTTGCTAACCCTGATTAATGACGTATTGGACTTATCTAAGATTGAAGCTCGCAAACTAGAACTTAGCACTAAAGAGATTCATTTTCTCTCATTCTTACAAGGGGTGGTAGAAATTTGTCGGGTTCGGTCTGATAAAAAAGGACTTAACTTTACCTATCAACCTGATGCAAATCTTCCCACAGGCGTTATTGCCGATGAAAAACGACTGCGCCAAGTATTGATCAACCTCCTGGGAAATGCTATCAAATTTACTGAAACAGGAACGATCGCTTTCACAGTAGAAAATATTAACTTATCAGATGTCACAGGAGAAAATTCTATGGCTTGCATCAAGTTCCAAGTTAAAGATACTGGAGTTGGTATTGCTGCTGATAATTTGGAGAAAATATTCCAATCCTTTGAACAAGTTGGAGGCCAAAAAAATCGTTCGGAAGGTACAGGTTTAGGTTTAGCAATTAGCAAAAAAATTGTAGAATTAATGGGTGGTAAGATTCAAGTCAAGAGCGAACTAGGAAAAGGTAGTATTTTTAGCTTTGAGATAGATTTAGCGATCGCTAACAACTGGACAGAAAAAGTTTCCACGAGCAATGGAGAACAAATTATTGGCTATGAAGGAGTACCTCGTCATCTACTCGTCGTGGATGATCGATGGGAAAATCGTTCAGTTTTAGTAGAGTTGTTAGAACCTCTAGGGTTTAAGGTAACTGAGGCAGAAAATGGTCAAGAGGCGTTAGATCGACTCAGACAACAAAAATTCGATCTGACCATCACAGATATACATATGCCTGTAATGAGTGGTCTGGAGATGCTCAAACATTTACGCCATGACGAGCAGCTCAAAAATACAATCGCGATTGTATCATCAGCATCAGTGTCAGATATGGATAGGCAAAAAAGTTTAGATGCAGGAGGTGATGATTTTCTATCCAAACCTGTAAATGCTGAGGAACTATTCAATTTGCTTGTTGAGTATCTACAACTGAATTGGAAATATGAGAAAACTAAGTTAGAGGCAACTCCTACGATCGCTCAAAATGATAGTTCAGAAATAGTTGTACCCCCAATAGAGGATTTAGAAATCCTATTTGAGTTAGCCCAGGATGGTTTGCTGCTCAAGCTAGCAAAAACTGCTGAACAAATTGGGCAAAAGAGCGATCGCTATCTACCCTTTACCCAGAAAATTTCACAACTGGCAAAGCAATTTCAGACAGAAGAAATTGAGATATTAATCCAAAAATACCTTGACTATTAGATATCTCCAGAAAAGAGGGAACACTTAACTGGCAACAGGGAACAGGAAGAAATAATATTATAATTAAAGTTCGTAGTATAGCTCTCAGCCCGAACTGTAGATAGGGCTGAGAGCTATACTACAAGCAAAAACTTTATTATAAGTGATTATCCGCAATTCGTAGCTCCCCCAGAGGGGCACATGATATAATATCATCTCTGGTAGCATCGGTATTTTCAATAATTGATAATTGATAATGAATCATTGATAATTACCTCTTCCTTTTAGGGAGAGAATTGACGCGCTAGGGAATTTTTTTTCTTGTTTCTCCTTTAAAGGATAGGCTTTAAAACTTAATTATTCAGCAATATAAGGAATAACAAAAAAATGTTTAAAAGCTGGAAAAATCTTAAATTTCCTGTATATATTTACCCTATATTTTACGCAAAAAATACTATCATAAATGATATAATCAATAATTTATGGATAAAAATTGATTATATTTTTTATTGTTGGAGATGTCTATTAAACATCTTCATAAAATAGGAAATAGGAGGAAATAGGAAAAAATAATTGATAATTTATACAGGATAATTGATTTGATTTTTTGGTAGTCCTGGATGGTAATGGTGAGGATATATATTTTTTAATTTCTCCAACACTCCCCATTTCCCCATCTCCCCATCTCCCTACACTGCCGGTGCTTCCTTTACCATTACTATCCACCACCACCTATTTTTTATTGTTGGAGATGTCTATTAGTAACCTGCTTTATAAAATTAATACAAAGCCTTACATAATCTGAAAATCTGATGTTTACTTATTAATAATTAATAATTAATAATTAATTATTGAATTCCTGCTGACTCTGAGGCCATCGGCAGTTGCTCATTCACAGGGATTAACGGGTCTTACTCTACTGCATTTCTCGCTCTTTATACTTGCATTCAAGTCTCAGCCATTTGACGTATTATATAGTTACTTATTGATTAAATCAATGCTCTAATATAAAATTCGGTTATCCAGTTATCGCATTAGGTACTTCCCATCAAGATAGACCTTTGGTGGTATACTCTTAAATAATTTCCGTGACTTAACTAACTCCTTTCTTTCTTTCTAACTTCTAATATCATGTCTGGTTGAATAGTTATAATTAGAGCTTCGTAGTAGGTAGATATTTCAAGGACTAAAAGCCCTACTACAAACAAAAACTTTTTTTATCATTAATTATCCGGACATGACATAACTCCTGACTTTCTTTTAATTACCCGAATTATATATACTCCTAAACCATGAATAAAGAATTAGCAAAACAAACAGGACTGATCTTAATCGTTGATGATACACCAGCTAATCTAGATGTCCTATCCGAAACACTTAGTGGGGTGGGATATGATGTGGCGATCGCCACCACCGGAGAACGAGCACTCAAACAACTAGAACGAAGATCGCCAGACCTAATTTTATTAGACATAACAATGCCTGACATGGATGGCTTTGAAGTCTGTCAAAAACTCAAAGCTAATCCTAATACTCGCAATATTCCTGTAATTTTTATTACGGCTTTAACAGATACAGACAAGAAAATCAAGGGCTTTGAACTAGGAGCCGTAGATTACATTACTAAGCCATTTCAAGAGCTAGAAGTCCTTGCCAGAGTCAAAACTCATTTACAATTAAGAAGGCTAACTCAAAACTTAGAACAAGAAGTAGCCATGAAAGTATTTTCATTAGAGCAAGCAAAACAAGCTGCCGAAACTGCCAACCAAGCCAAGAGTCTATTTCTCGCCAACATGAGCCACGAACTCCGCACCCCCCTAAATGCAGTCCTCGGCATCACAGAGGGACTGCAAGATGAGGTATTTGGCAGTATCAATGAGCAACAAATGAAAGCTCTACAAACTATTGAAAGTAGTGGAACCCATCTGTTAGAACTCATTAATGATATTCTGGATGTCGCGAAAATTGAATCTGGTCAGCTAGAGCTAAGTTGTAACCCCACTGCAGTAGTTCCCCTCTGCCAATCTAGTCTGGCCTTCATCAAACCACTTGCCCAGAAAAAACGCATTCAGTTAAAAACGAAATTGCCCGAAAATTTACCTGAGTTGTTAGTAGATGAACGACGCATCCGCCAAGTCTTAATTAATCTACTCAATAACGCCGTCAAATTCACCCCAGATGGCGGTTCTGTTTCTTTGGAAGTTCAGGCAAGCCCTCTCAAGCAAAATACAACAGATTCACAAAGCTTTCTCCGAATTGCTGTGATTGACAATGGCATTGGCATTGCTCCAGAAAACATCAACAAACTGTTTCAGCCCTTTGTCCAAATTGATAGTTCCCTAAATCGCCACTATCACGGAACAGGTTTGGGACTTAGCCTAGTAAAACGTATTGTCGATCGCCACAGCGGGCAAGTAGGAGTCTCTAGTGAGTTCGGCGTTGGTAGTTGTTTTACAGTGGATCTTCCTTATACTGATACTATTCTCTTTAACCCCAAATTAGAATCTCACTCCGAAGCTAACATTAAGTCAAGTCAGCCACAACAGGAGGCAGCACCATTAATTTTGCTAGCAGAAGACAATGAAGTGAATATTACTATAATTTCGAGTTATCTGAAAGCAAAACGTTATCGCATTATTCTGGCGAAGAATGGAGATGAAGCGATCGCCCAAGCTGAGTCCCAAAACCCAGACTTGATTTTGATGGACATTTCAATGCCAAAGAAGAATGGTCTAGAAGCGATACAGCATATCCGCCATACTTCCCACTTAGTCGATCTGCCCATTGTTGCCCTCACCGCTCTAGCTATGGAGGGCGATCGGGAACGTTGCTTGGCTGCTGGAGCGAATGATTACCTCAGTAAACCTGTTAAACTTAAGCAATTAGTAACTATGATTCAAGAACTTTTAGCTACCAAGGAGAATAGCAAATGAATATACCATCTGTTTTAGTAATTGACGACGATCCCAATAATTTTGATGTCATTGCAGCTCTTTTGAACGATAGAGACTATTCAGATACCTCGCAAATTGGGTTGGGTTTAGCCTTCTGTAAAATGGTTGTTGAGGCACATGGTGGGGAAATTGGCGTTACTAACAATCAATCACAAGGGGCAATCTTTGAAATTATCTTGCCAATATCTAGCTAGGGAATAGGGAACTTAACGAAGTCAGAAGTTGTTTTTCTAACCCTCTTTTGTCAAACTGAGGTTAAATTATGATTTCTGGTAGGCTCAAATCCTGTAAATTCCTAAAAATTTCTCAAATTGACACAACAGAGGTAATTCCGTATCAAAAAATGTCTGATATCGGGTTGCCAAATCTTTCTAAATTCTCGGTGTTGCAAATTACCATTGGGATTGCTGTGTAGGGGCGGTGTCTATGTCTCCCCTTCTGGGTTATAGAAGCAATTTGATGTCTATTCCGGAAAAGAGGTCGGAGGGAGTAGTACGGACGTTGCATGCAACGTCCGTACAGAGTAGGGGGAAATAATTGATGATTTATGCACTAAGCACTTAGTATACACAATACTAATTATTGCTAATTATTATTAATAGTTTTTTATATTACACATATTTTTATTAATGTAAAATATTTTACATTTTAAAATAAGTATTTTGTATTATTGTTTGTCTGTAATATTGACAAGAAATGAATTTTTGATATAGTTCAAGCTAAAAAATATATGTATAAATAAATAACTTTACAAAAAATATTAAAAAATGTTAAAATTATAATGGTAAGATTTTATTAAAAAAAAATTCTAATAGTGGTGAGACAACTTCTATATTTATTTAACCAATACCTAGCGGCTGGAGTAGTAGGATTAACGGGGATTACTCTTTCGATCATTGCAACGTTCGTAGTTTATCACTGGGAACTGGCCAAAGATAGAGAGCAGTTTCAACAACAGTCAACTGTCTTGGTAAATGAGTTACAGAGGCAATTGAATAGTTACACCCAACTTACTAGATCTGTAGGTAGTTTCCTAAATTCGTCTGAAGAAGTTACTAGGCAAGAGTTTCAAGAATTTACAAGCTCCCTATTACCGTATTATAACGGTTTGTTAGGATTAGGCTGGAGTAAAAAAGTAGAGAATCAGGAACGCTCTCTCTATGAGCAAGAGTTAAAAGCTCAAGGACTGATATATTTTAAGATTCACGAACATAACCCCAGAGGAAATCAAGTAGTGGCAGGCGATCGCCGGGTATACTTCCCCATAACCTATATCGCACCCTTATATCGATGGGAAGACTATATTGGTTGGGATGCTGCTTCAGACATAAAACGCTTGCTGAGTATAGAAGAAGCAGAACGTATAGGAGTGAGTATCAGTACGCCTTTAGTGGAATTAGAAAATGGTAAACCAGGGTTTGTACTTTACTATCCAGTCTTTGACTCCAATAATTTGGCTCCTCAATCCCTGAAGCATGAAAACCCTGATACCAATACAAAATTTCAAGGAGTTGTATTTGGTTTTTATGAAGTTCGGACTTGGATTGAAAAAGCTATCAGCAATCTCAACCTTAACGGACTTGATTTCTATCTCTATAGTTTAGCAGAAGATCAGTTAGGTTCTGCTTTAAACAAAACTGCTGTCAATGCCACTGACTATTTCCTCATAGCATACAAAAGTGACTCTCAAAGTTTGACAGAATCTCCTCAAGTTGCAAATTTAGAAGCTATTGAGAACTCCACAGAGCAACCATCATCTCTGTGTCGTTATAGCTCTGAATGGGAATTTTGTATTCGTTCGCTTCATACAGCACAACAGGAACTTTCCTTGCTAGTATTACCTTCTTCCAATCGTTCTATATCCAGTTGGCGTTCTGGAACAGTTCTGGCATTAGGTTTATTAGTGACAGGATCTTTGGTAATGTATTTATTAATTTCCCAGCAGGCAACTTTAAAAATTGAGAGCAAAAATCGTGAGTTAGAAGAATTACTGCAAGAATTACAGCAGACTCAACTACAGCTAGTACAAACAGAAAAAATGTCAAGTTTAGGCAGGTTGGTAGCGGGTGTTGCCCATGAAATTAATAACCCAGTCAGTTTTATTTCCGGAAATGTTGAATATGCGAGGCATCATTTCCAAAATTTGTTTGATTTGCTTCGTCTCTATCAAACCGAATATCCTAGTCCGACTCCAGAGATTGAAGCAGCTATTGAAGATATTGATTTAGATTTTATTGCCGAAGATTTACCCAAGTTATTAAAATCTATGAAAGTTGGGAGTGAACGTCTGCGCGAAATAGTTTTATCCCTGCGTAATTTTTCCCGGTTAGATGAATCAACAGTCAAGGAAGTGGATATTCACAGGGGTATTGAAAGTACGTTAATGATTTTGGCACATCGAATCAAGAGTCAGCCTCATCGTCCAGAACTTCAAGTGACTAAAGATTACGGTAATCTCCCTTTGATTGAATGTTATGCAGGTCAATTGAATCAGGTATTTATGAATATTTTTGCTAATGCCATCGATGCTTTAGAAGATTCCATTCAGCTAGGACAGTTAAAGGAGCGATCGCCTATGATTTCAATTAAAACAGCTCAAGTTGATACCGAGTGGATTACAATCCAAATTGCTGATAACGGTCCTGGTATTAGGACAGATATTCAAACTCGCTTGTTTGACCCATTTTTTACAACTAAACCAGTTGGGAAAGGAACGGGACTCGGACTTTCAATTAGTTATCAAATTATTTGTGAGAAGCATAAGGGGTATTTACTGTGTTCCTCTGAAGAGGGAAATGGTACAGAATTTATCATTAAGTTGCCGATCGCAATGCAAGTTCAGAGGTCTTTTGATGAGGTAAAGTCCTGCTCAACTTAGTTGTATAGATTAGATGGTTGCCTGGGATTGATTCCCAAGATTAACTAAATCAACAAAATTATTTGTGCATCTACATACTTAGGTATAGCGCTACGCTAAGTCAGAAGTCAGAAGTCATTCCTACCTGAGTTTGAGCATTTATAAATTTCCACGCCCTATTTGCCTAATACTATATATTGTCTGTTCTCTCTATTTCTACACTTTACTATTCCCAAATTTTACTAAATGATTGATTATATTCGCAACGGCGAAGAAATTTACCGCCAATCTTTTGCTATGATTCGCTCTGAAGCAAACCTAGAGAGTTTGCCTACCAACTTAGTTCATGTTGCAGTACGACTAATTCACGCCTGTGGAATGACAGATATTGTAGAAGACCTAGCAGCTTCACAGGATGCAGTAAAAATAGGTCGCGCTGCATTAATCAAAGGCGCACCTATTCTCTGTGATGCTCAAATGGTAGCTAATGGGATTATTCGCCATCGGTTGCCTGTCAATAACGAAGTTATTTGTACCCTCAATTATCCGGAAGTGCCAGAAATGGCGCAACGAATTAATAATACTCGCTCGGCGACTGCTATAGAATTATGGAAACCTCTGATTCATGGTTCTGTTGTAGCTATTGGCAATGCACCAACTGCACTGTTTCACTTACTAGAATTGTTAGATGAGGGAATGGCAAAACCAGCTCTGATTTTAGGTTTTCCTGTGGGGTTTGTGGGTGCAGCAGAGTCAAAAGCGGAATTGGCAACCAATAGTCGAGGCGTTCCATTTATTACATTGCATGGACGACGGGGTGGTAGTGCTATAGCTGCTGCTGCCGTTAATGCTTTAGCAAAGGAAAGTGAGGTATAATATTATTTTCGGTAAAATCCCTATACCTTGTCAGAAAAACTAATAGTAACTCTTTACAAGATAAGGTTACATACGCCGATCGAGTACAAAGTCAAAGGCGCAGACAAGAAGCGTGTATGGTACTCAGTCCCTGTATCCGCAGTAGTTTCTATTGCTTCATTAATGTCATAGATTTATTGGAGGTAGATAAACAATTCAAATGAGATCGATCAAGCTCGGGTTATATCAAATCCGGTAGTATTGCTGTAATTAGATAATAAGAGTGTGGGGAGGGTGGGGAGATGGGGAGATGGGGAGATATAGAAAGATTTAGCAATAACTGAAGATGGAACATTTTTTATACCGAACCCGAGCGGATTTGATATTAAAAGTTAACAACCAGCAAAAAACAATTTCGGGAGAGCGTGGGTCTTCAACCAATGTTGAGATAACAGCTTGTAGGCAAATTTTTTATTATTAATTATCTGAACTTGAGCTGATAGCTGTTTGCTGTTTGCGGAGCATTCCGGTACGGAAATTCTTAAAACTATACTATTTTTTTCCTCGTAACCAATAAGTAACCATTCTCCCTCTACCTTTAACAGCAATTATTCCCCTTTCTTCAAATATATACTTATCTTTTAAGAGTTCATAAGTGGTAGTTGTAACTTGAATCTTTCCAGGTTCTCCAGATGATTCCATTCTGGAAGCTACATTGACAGCATCTCCCCACAGATCGTAAATAAATTTCTTTTTACCAATTACACCTGCTACTACTGGACCAGTATTAATACCAATTCTGATTTGAAATTGCTTACCTATATCGGTTGTAAATTTAACAATTTCTTGCTGCATATCTAATGCCATATTAGCGATCGCTTCTGCATGATTTTTTTTCGGTATTGGCAACCCACCTGCTACCATATAAGCATCTCCAATAGTCTTAATTTTTTCTAAACCATAGAATTCAGCAATATGGTCAAATTTAGAAAATATTTGATTCAGTAAATCAACTAATTCTATGGGAGAAATTTTCGCAGCAATAGGAGTAAAACCAACAATATCAGAAAACAAAATTGTTGATTCTTCAAAATAATCAGCTATAGCACTGGTATCCTGTTTCAGTCTAAATGCAATAGGTTGTGGCAAAATATTCATCAGCAAACGCTCAGACTTTTCTTGTTCTGCGTGTAATGCTGCCTCTGCTTGTTGGCGAATGGTAATATCTTCCACAGTACCTTCATAATAAAGCAATTCTCCATTAAAATTACGGACAGCGCGAGCTTTTTCACAAATCCAAATTATACTACCATCACAACGATAAACTTGAGATTCAAAATTTGATATTTCCCCATCTTTATTAATAGCATCAATAAATTCTTGTCTGCGGTTAGGATTAACATATAGTTGTTTTTGAATATTAGTAATATTAGTAATTAATTCTGAACAATCAGAATAACCATACATTCTTGCTAAAGCTGGATTAGCACTTAAGAAATAACCATCAGGTGTAGTTTGAAAAATACCCTCAATAGAGTTTTCAAAGATACTACGATATTTTGCTTCTGCTGCTTGTAATGCTTCTGCTGCTTGTTTGCGTTCTGTGATATCATTAACTATTAAAAGTAAGCAATTTTGCCCATCAAGACAAATAACTTCTCCTGATAATAACCCAACTCCAATTTGTCCTGACTTTAGCCGGAACTTAATTTCTTGATTGCGAATTTTACCTTGAGTTTCTAATATTGTAAAAATGTGAATTTGCTCTTCAATATTTACCCATAAGTTCAGTTCTAATCCTGTTTTACCAATGACTTCTTGACGACTATAACCTGTAGTTCTAATAAAGCTTTCATTGACTTCAATTAATCTACGATCTGCAAGATTAGTAATAGTAATTACATCCGGACTTGCCTGAAAAGCTAAAGCAAATTTTTCTTCTGACTGCCTTAATGCTGCTGTTCTTTCTTCTACTCGCTGTTCTAACTCAGCATTAGTTTTTTCTAGATTAATAAAAGAATCTTGTAATTGCTGTGCCATTAAATTAAAAGAATCTGCTAATATCTCTAATTCATTAACTATTTTGACTTCAATTTTTTGGTTGAGTTTTCCACTAGCAATTTCTCTACTTGCAGCACTTAAGAGCATCACAGGATAACTAATCCAACGAGAGGTGAAAATTCCTACTATCGTTGCTATAAATAAAGCTATGAGACATAATTTAATTGTGGTACGAGTATTAACATTAATTTTCTCCATAAAATCTGCTTCTGGAACCACAACTACAATTAACCAATCTAAATTATTGCCATTGGAAAAAGGTACGACTTGTAAAAATTGTCGCTCGCCATTGAGTTGAAATTCTAATTGTTGTGACTGGTTAATTTTGCTAAAGTCACCGAAATATTCTCTCAAATATTTGGCTGTATTACTAATTAGATAATTATCGACATTTTCTGCTTTAATTCTTGTGACTTCCTGTTCTTTCAAACTAAATGGTTTTTGGGAAGTAGAAGAAGCAACTAAAAATCCATAACGTTCCATAATAAAAGTTTGTCCTGATTTACCAATTTTCAAACTTTGGAGAAATTCTCGAATGTGAGAAAGAACAAAATCAACTCCAACTACTCCTATGAGTTGATTATTATCCTGATAAATAGGTTGAACTAAAGTTACTTTAAGTCTAAGTTCTTTAAAGTCAGCATATATATCGCTCCAGGTTGGTTTCTTTGCCTCTACTGCACTCTTGTACCACGGTCTAATTCTGGGGTCATAATCATTGCCAATTTCTAATAATTCTGTAGGGTTTCCCTGACTATCAATTCCAATACTATGAAACTTTCCTTTTGTAGATTTACCAGCTCTCCCAATTTCCCATCGATTATTATTTTGAAACCCTAAACCAATAAATTCTCCCTCAGCGCCACCAAAATAAATAGCAGAAATATTAACTGAATCAAATAAAAATCTTTGTCGCCAAAATTGCCGAGTCAGACTAGCCGTATTCTGAATATTCAAATGACCTAAATTAATAGCATTTTGATTAATTTTAGCAATAACATGAGGCGCTTCTAAATAATTTTTTAATCTTTCCTGAATCCGGGTAGTAACTTCATTTCTTAATTGAGTTGTTACTTCATTAACTGCTTGCTGGCCATTGCGTAGAGATAGCCATCCTGTTAAACCTACTGCGGCAAAAATTTGAACTACAAAAGGTACTATTAAAATGGCTCGTAGAGGTATGCGTCTGGTCACTTTAATAGGGGGGTTAATAAACTTTGTGGGAGCCGAATTTATATTGATGGCCATAGGTTATGATGACTGCCACTTGATTTTACTTGGTTTGTTTAATTGTAGCTTTAAGCATTCAGCTATCAGCTATTAGCTCAAGTTAAGACTATTGGCGATAAGGGATTTGAATTTTATCAATATCCTAACTTATTTACATAGTGCTATAATTTCCCAGTTTTTTGATTTCTAGTTTTAGGAAAGATGGAGAATAATAGCTGGATTTTTTTTATAGTTTTCGAGGGTTGTTATTATTTTTCAGTAAAACTAGAATTTTAAGTTCATACCACACAAAGTATTTTTACTGTAGTATAATAGTATTTGTGTTGTTAGAGAAAGTTTTCTAGCAATTTTTTTGTTGAAATTTTGAGGATAGTAGTATGTATATTTCTAAGTTTCAAATCTTTAACTATAAGTCGTTCCGAGATTCTGGTTGGTTAGAGTTTCAACCAGGTATCAATATTATTGTGGGTACGAATAATTCTGGTAAAACAGCTCTATTGGAAAGTCTGGGATTAGAGTTTAAAGATAATCCTTATCGTAATATTAGAATGAGGGATTTTCCGGACTCAGACTTACCGGATAAGTCAGTTGCTAATATTACTTTCAGGTTAGACAAGTCTGAAATTCTTAAATTTATTGATGGAAAAACCTATATTAGTAATAGTGATGAGAATGTCTTGACTATTTTTCAGGAATGGTTTGATGAGGCTAAGGATATAGAAGTTACTGTTTCTAGTAAGAATAATATACCTAGTATAGTCATCTCAGATTTTCCAAAAGATATTTTAGATCGACGATCCGATCATTTATTGAATATTGGTAAACCAGGAAAAGTACTTCTTACGAAAATAGGCGACAGCGGAAAACACGAACTTAAGGAAAAGGAAATACATCAGGTAAAAGTTGAACAATACATACGAAATCTTGTTCAAGTTATATTGGATAAATTAAAACGTCAAATATATAGATTTAATGCTGAAAGATTTCATATTGGTAACTGTCCTTTTGGAAGTAGCTTAATACTTAAGCCTGATGCTAGTAATTTAGCAGAAGTTATTTATCAAATTCAGTTTCCAGGCAAAAAAAATATTTATCCGAAATTAAACAAGTATCTAAATATTTTGTTTCCAGAAATAAAAAAGGTTTCTGCTCACTCCAACGATCAAAAATCCCTAGAAATTTTAGTCTGGTCTCCAAAAGCATCTGAAGAAGATGATATAAATTTAGCATTAAAATTAGCAGACTGTGGAACAGGAGTTAGCCAAGTTTTAGCCATACTTTATGTAGTAGTAACTGCCTCAGAACCAAAAATTATTATTATTGATGAACCTCAATCATTTCTACATCCAAATTTAATTAGGAAATTAATAAATATTTTTAAAGAATTTCCTCAACACCAATATTTTATAGCCACCCATTCACCCATAGTTATTTCCGAAGCTAACCCAGCAACAATTTTACAATTATCTTATTCTGATGGTGAAACTAAAACTAAAATTATCAACTCAAAAGAAACAACAGAATTACGTTCCCTTTTAAAAAATTTAGGAGTAAGTTTATCCGATGTATTTGGTGCCGATGCAATTTTGTGGGTAGAGGGTCCGACTGAAGAACTTTGTTTTCCTCAAATTTTAGAAAAATTTGGCGATTCTTCAATGAAAGGTATACAAATTCTGGCAGTAAAAAATACGGGAGATTTAGAAGGCAAACGCGCCCATATTATTTTCGATATTTATGATAAATTGAGTGGCGGAAATACTTTATTTCCTCCAGCCATTGGATTTATATTAGATAGTGAAAATAGATCGGAAAAAGAAAAGCAAGATATTAGTAGGCGGGGTAAAGAAAAAGTCAAGTTTTTAGAACGTTGTACTTATGAAAATTATTTACTTCATCCTCAAGCAATTTTGGAGGTATTGCAAAAAGAAAATTCATCCCTTCAAATACCTTTAGCTGATATAAAAAATTATATTGACGCAGATAAGAACAAAAATGATAAATTATTTGAATCTCAAGAAGATAGAGATAACCTAATTAGTGAAATTTTCTCTAAATTCTCTGTTAAGTATCAGAAAACAAAATATTATCGAAAAATTACCAATACCAATGAGAATTTTTTACTCGATCCTCAAGCAATCTTTGACGTATTAAAACAAGAAAATCCATCCCTTCAAATAACTTTAACTGATATACAAAAGTATATTGATGAAGCTAAGGAGAAAAAATGGCAATCTCAAGTAAATGGAGCTAACTTGATTAGTGAAATTTTCTCTAAATTCTCTGATAATACTGTTGAGTATCAGAAAACAAAACATTCTCTGGAAATTACCAATTGGTTGCTCGAACATGAACCGAATTATTTACAAAAACTGGCTGAATTTTTAAAAGGAATAATTGAAGCGTAGGTTATAGCGCTACACGCAAAGCAAAAGTCTAAAATGCAGAAGTCAAATTTTAAATAGATTCCAAATTAGTTCTATAAAATCCGGTTATATAGTTATCCCAAAACTAATGACTCTTCCTAAGTTCAAATCTTTCTTTTTTCCTGACTCAATGAATCCTTAGTGCTAGGATAACTAATTACCCGGATTTTATATGAATTATCGGCTTTGTTGTAATAGCCATAGAACATCCGTTCCGCTCTTCGGTTATCCTCGACATGAAAGGTGAACCTAGTGGCAGCTATATCACCCTATTTCTTTCTTATTGATGCTTTATTCATTTATTGGCCAATAGTTAAATGGTTCAAAGCCTTTACAGGTATAAGTTTCAGCGTTTTTTTTATCAATCTTTGATGTTTGATTTATTTATTGGACAATAGTTGTAGAAGTATGAAGTAGATATGCTTGGATCTTGTGCGGTAGCTATATGTTTTCATGCAACAAAGCCTGAATTATCTAAAAAATGTTATAGCAATGTGTGCTGGCATATTTACAAATTGCAGGAGGTGTCCAAGCAGCTCAAAGCCTTATATTATCGGCAATTTATTCTCCCTGTTCCCAGTTAAGTGTTCCCTGTTCCCTGCGCACAGCGCTATATAGCAACAGCCAGGGAAATTAGGACAATTACTGATGATAAATCTTAGACTAGGAAACACTTTTCCAACTGTTCCCAGTTAAGTGTTCCCTGTTATATATAGCGCTACTAATTTAGGTTAGGAGATTTCTAAATCCTGTTAGCGGAGCTTTTCCGGAGGAAAAACCCTTTGACAGTTTACTGTTCCCTATTCCCTATTCCCTATTCCCGATTCAAGTAGCGCTATATCAACGATAATCTTGACTCTGAATATTCCGCAACCGAGCTTCTGGACGTTTAAATCTGTCTAATTGTGTTTCAAAAAATTCACGATTTGCTTTTAAATGTTCTGGATCTGAGTCATCCAAAGGATATAAAGTTGCTTGTCTTAATGCTTGAATAACTGCCGAAGTTACACAATACATTGAACGTTGAAAAGTTATTCCCAACTGAATCAACATATCATCTTCCCCCCGACAATATTGTTTGTAATAATCCACTAAAAAGGAAGGTAAAAAATGCAGCATATCCTGCATTAATAATGTTGGTGGAATCCCAGCATTTCCTACTGGAAAAACATCAGCATAAAGAATCCCATAATGAAAATCTTTTTGATTTTCTGGTACTTGTTTTGCCTGAGCGTTATAAGATTTTGTACCCCGGAAAGGAGCAGTGCGATAAAACACAGCTTCTACATAAGGTAAAGCAGCTTCAAATAACCAAGTAAAACCACAAGATTTGGGAATAATTTCATATAACTCTCCCCGAATATAAACATGATGATAAATCGGACGATCGGCTACAGCAAAAATTCCATTTACTATAAAATTCATTGCTTCAGGAACGCTAGTTAATTTTCCTTCATTATATAAATCGAACATCTCAAAAAATACAGCAGCCATTACTTCCCAAAATAAACCCAAGTTGCTGTAATAAGAAAGTTGTCTTACCTGTTCGATAAACATTTCTGGAAATAATTTATATAAACCCAGCATCACAGGATTACCTTGAAAATAAGCCTTAATTGCTTTATCCGCTGCTGCTTTATATTCAGGAGTATCTAAATAAGGGTCAAATTTACCGCCCATACCGCGATGCCAAAACATTGCCCGCATACAAGCTTCGGCAAATTCCATATTAATTCTGTCATGCCAAAGGTGATGTAATAACTTAGATTTTTTGCCACTTTCTCCCTTTTCAATAAATTCTAAAAGTTCTGGGTGAGCTGTTGCTTCTCCGCGCCAAACTCTTAAGTCTGCATCATCACCAGCATAATGATTATGTAGGTCTAAATATGAGTTTGGCAGGAAGTATTTAAAGAAGGGTAAAGGGTTTAAAAATACTCTTTCGGCAATATAAAGTAAGTCGCGCCAATAGAAATCCATTGGTACTGCATAAGCTTTATAAATACCGATAATTTGCATCAGATTTTCTGGGGTATCTGGTAACATTGCACCACCTGCTTCGAGGCGATGAATTATTTCGGCAAATTCGTGTTTAGATGGTGGAAGTTTTGTTGTTTGTATCATGTTTTTTAGGTGTTAGGTTTTATGTGGATAGTGGGAACTTCTAGATCGCTAAATCACTAGCGTAAAATCTGTTCAACAATTAATAAAAGGTATCAGTATTCATACTCCTCAAGTTCTGGTGAATTTCTTGATAACAAATAATTGTTTTTTGCTTGTTCCCTGTTCCCTAATTAATAATTAGAGACTGTTTGTCAAATAAGTATTAAGAAACAATTTTCACAACTCAATCTTAAAGCTTGAATAAGGCAAGGGATTGAAATAACTCTACAGGGGAGGAGGTATCAGTTCATACTCCTAAAATTCTGGTGAATTTCTTGATAACAAATAATTGTTTTTTGCCTATTCCCTGTT
>NZ_JAAHGT010000010.1 GCF_010672385.1 Okeania sp. SIO2F4 | reverse complement strand
TCCAAAGCAATAGAGTCGTGAGTCATTACCCAAATAACACCAGCTTCAGCTAAAGCAGATAAACGGATAGAGTTCCGCATATAGTCAGTGAACACCAAGAATGTTGCACCATAAGGAATTAAACCAGAACCGTGTAGAGCAATACCGTTACAAATAGCTCCCATACCATGTTCCCGCACACCAAAACGCATATTCCGGTTTTGATATTGACCTTTTTGGAAATCTCCTAAACCTTTCATTAAAGTCTTGTTAGAAGGTGCTAAGTCAGCGGAACCACCAATTAATTCTGGTAAAACACCAGCTATAGCATTCAGTGTTGCACCAGACTGGTTACGAGTTGCATCCTTCTTGCTTTCAGGAGTATATTTAGGTAGTGCATCTGCCCAACCTTCAGGTAATTTACCACTTACCATCCGCTCCAAAGTAGCTGCTTCTTCAGGATATTTGGATTTATAGTCAGAGAAAAGCTTATCCCATTCTTCCTGATATTTTGCTCCTCGGTCAACTGCTTTGCGGAAATGACTCAGAGCATCCGCAGGAACTTCAAATTCTGGATATTCCCAACCAAGATTTTTCCGAGTAGCTGCTACCTCATCAGGTCCGAGTGCTGCACCGTGAACATCATGAGTATCAGCTTTGTTAGGAGAACCATAACCAATAAGAGTAGTAACTTTAATTAGGGAAGGTTTGTCAGTAACTGCTTTTGCTTTTTCAATAGCATCAGCGATCGCGTCCAAACCAGTATTACCATCAGCAACGTGCTGAACGTGCCAACCATAAGCCTCAAAACGCTTACTTACATCCTCAGTAAAGGAAATATCAGTGTGACCATCAATGGAAATATGGTTATCATCATAGAAAGCAATTAACTTACCTAACCCCCAATGTCCAGCTAGAGAAGCAGCCTCACCAGAAATACCTTCCATGTTACAACCATCACCCATAATCACATAAGTGTAATGGTCAATCAAATTACAGTCTGGCTTATTGAATGTAGCAGCTAAATGGGCCTCTGCTGCAGCTAATCCCACAGCATTAGCAATACCTTGTCCTAGTGGCCCCGTAGTAACTTCGATACCCTCAGTGATGTGATTTTCTGGGTGGCCAGGAGTTTTAGAATCCCACTGACGGAATTGTTTAATTTCCTCCATAGGTACACTGTCAAAACCTGTCAGGTGCATGAGAGCGTAAAGTAACATACAACCGTGGCCAGCCGATAGAACGAAGCGATCGCGATTCAACCATTTAGGATTTTTAGGGTTAAAACGCATGAACTTATCCCAGAGGACAAAGGCCATTGGTGCAGCACCCATGGGTAGTCCGGGGTGGCCAGAATTAGCTTTTTGAACTGCATCAATTGCTAAGAAGCGGATTGAGTTAATACAAAGTTCTTCGAGTGATTGAGTTGCAACAGCCATAGTTATCGTTTCTATATACTTAATTGAATGTGTGAATGCCGGAGTCGATCGACCAAATATTTTTCTACAGTAATATTTGTCTGGAATTATTCTCAGGCCATATACATTACAAATCATCTCACCTGTGGGGAACTCTAGGCAAGAGAAGTTACCAAGTTAAAATTTTTCCGGCCATCTGAAGTTAAGCTGATAATGTGGACCTTATTATTGATTTTTAGGGTAAGGATTTCATCGTAGAGTTAAATCCACCTAATTTATTTAGTCAAAATCAACAATTTATTCAGCAACGGTTAATATTTCCCCATTTCAGCGTTAGAGTAAATTTATGCTCACGAAAAAAATTTATATTATCAAAAATATTCTTATTTTGCCAAACTTACTGAATTAAAAGTAAAAGTATATAATTGTAAATATTTTATAACAATTAGAAACTAGATATAGAGTTTTCAAGAATGTTTGATGTAATTTATCAATTTTTATCAAAGATTAATTGATTGAATTTATCACTCTATTAAGAGAGTCGCAAATTCGGCTTTTTTATCTCAACGTTAGCCCTTGACCCGCGCTCTCCTGGCAAGGGAGCTGAGATATGGGAAAACCAATCAATTTTGCGGTTTTTCCAATAGTGTGCTATGGTATGTAAACGCTAGCTGGGCTAGCAGTGTCAGCACCAGTCGATCATGGGGGAGACCCACTTTGGAGGCGCTGGCAAGTCTTTAGGCTCCCACCTTTAGACCGGAAAGAGGCGAATGCCTTCGAGGCTGGTGCATTGTTAGCGCAGCTCCTCTGCAAGAGGCAGCAGAAAACCCAAATAGCGCGATGGTTAGCAATCCCGCGCTGTCACGCAAGTGCAGCGTCGGGAGGATGTCAAGAAAGCCTGCTAAACAGTTGGACAGATTAGATTAAAGTAGTATTAGAATGGATTAATGTTCAAAAAACTCAAAACAAGATAGTTTTGGCAATTAATATTTATTACTACCTAAGCTTTGTAGCTCAACCCTTAGTTTTTGAATCTGCAAACCGCCTCAAAAAAATTAAAAAAGGGCAGAAAAAGCCCTCTATATAATACCTAATCCTTAAGATCCAAGTGATATAATTCTGCACTAACCTTACTAACCTTGCGGTATAGTGTTTGCTTATCACTTCGTAGTCCCGCTGTTGCGTCGGACTCTACAAAGATCTAGTAATAGGATTCCCCACCGCCCTATGTTTTATATTTCTGGCTGCGTTTTTCGCTGACACGAAAGGGGTTAGGATGAATCGCAGACATTGATTGTGCTATAATACAAGGCATACTAGCATACCCGTATCGAGCACAACAACCAAGCGTATTTTAAACGGGTGTCTGCCTGTGTAGGATCGCTCAGACCAAAATACTTTCGAGTATTGAGGTATTAGCCACTGAATTAGGAAGCCAACAGCAAACAGTGTTTGCTGTTGGGTACTTTATATATATTTCTTAAATGCTAGGGTAACATTATGGCCTCCAAATCCAAATGAGTTGGATAAGGCTGCTTTTACTTTTTGGTCGATACTTGTATGGGGGACATAATTTAGGTCACATTCTGGATCGGGATGATCCAAATTAATGGTTGGTGGAATTTTGTCATGGGCGATCGCCATTACTGTAGCGACAGCTTCAATACCTCCAGATCCTCCTAACAAATGACCAGTCATCGACTTACTTGAACTAATTGCTACCTGATAAGCACTCTTACCTAGTGCCTTTTTGATTGCTTTTGTTTCTGTTGTGTCATTTGCTGATGTACTGGTGCCGTGAGCATTTATATAACTAATTTCTTCAGGAGTTAAGCCACCATCTTTCATTGCCAATTGAATAGCTCTAGTTGCCCCCTCTCCATCTTGAGAAGGAGCAGTCATGTGGTAGGCATCACAGGTCATGCCATAACCAACAATCTCTCCATATATCCTCGCTCCACGACTAAGGGCATATTCTAATTCTTCTAGGAGTAGAATGCCTACTCCTTCACCTATAACAAAACCATCTCGATCGCGGTCAAAAGGACGACTTGCATGAGTCGGGTCATCATTACGAGTAGACAAAGCCTTGGCAGAAGCAAATCCTGCTAATCCCAGAGGTGTTACTGGTGATTCAGTTCCACCACAAATCATCGCTTGAGCATATCCTCTTTGGATTAAACGGAAAGCATCTCCTATAGCATTTGACCCAGAAGTACAAGCAGTTACTGGACATGAGTTCGGCCCCTTAGCTCCAGTATGAATTGCTGTTAACCCGGCAGCCATATTAGCAATCATCATCGGGACCATAAAAGGGCTACATCTACCAGGGCCACGATTTAAATATATTTCCTGCTGGTCTTCTAAGACTTTAATGCCACCCACCCCAGTACCAATCATTACCCCCACCTGTTCTGCGTTTAGGTCGTTGATTTCAAATTTGGCATCAGCAATTGCCTGTTTGCTAGCTGCAACTGCAAACTGAGCAAAGCGGTCCATGTGTTTGGCCTGTTTGCGATCCATATAGTCGTGAGGGTCAAATCCCTTTACCTCTCCAGCAATACGAGATTTGTGTTGAGAAGCATCAAATAGGGTTATTTGGCCTATACCACTTTTACCTTTCAATAACCCGTTCCAATAATCAGATAGAGTATTGCCAATTGGTGTTATTGCACCCATTCCTGTGACAACTACCCGTTTAAGTTCAAAATTTGTCATAATTTTCTTTTCCTAAAATTCCACACCCAGAAGGGGGAAACTTCAGGTTTTGGGGACAATCTTAATATTATGCTTTTGCTGTTGTTTGCTTCTCAATATAATCTACAGCAGCTTGGACAGTAGCAATTTGTTCTGCTTGCTCATCTGGAATCTCAAGCTCAAATTCTTCTTCTAATGCCATAACTAATTCCACAGTATCCAAAGAATCAGCTCCTAAATCATTGGCAAAATTAGATTCTGGTTTCACATCTTCGAGATCTTTTTCTAGTTGTTTACTAACTATTTCCCGTACTTTTGTAAAAGTATCTTCATTACTCATCGAATTTTCTCCTTACTTTTAATTTGGATATTGCATTTCTAATATTATCGGAAACTAGGTTCAAGCTAACCACTCATTATGCCAATTGAATATTTGTTAACATCCTCTTGTGCTTAAAGGGATGGATATCTACCGAGTGTTAACTCTGCAGTGGGTTGACGCTTCATTGGCTTCTGCTAATTTAGCGTTAGTCTTACGCTTTTCTCCATGTCCGTTTTTTGTCTGTTGACATCCTCTCCGCCGTATAACTAACGGAGATTCCTACCGAGCCTTAGCTCCGATGCTGCTTGACGCTTCATTGGATGCTGCTAACTTGACGCTAGTCTGACGCTTGCCTCCACGTCCGTTTAATGTCTCGGACTGCCCGCCCGCGACTAATAAATATATTGACTACCGCATTCTCAATATATTTCTTTGCTGCAGCATTTTGCTGTCTATCATGTTTACTGCCATAGTTCAAGCATTTCCACTCAAGTCCCTCTACAAGAGGGAAGCTTAAATCCCATTTTTTCGTTTAATTTCTTTAACTTTTCACAAATATCACAAGCCCCTTACTGTTGTCAAAGTATTTTCTTGTTTCATTACCTGCTAACTATTTAATAGAAATGACAAACTTATATTATAAACAGTGATAAAATTAATATCACCAATCATAAGTCATGTTTATATAATATTGTTCCTATACCTATATTTAGTTAATCTCATGCCTTCTCAAACATTGAAATATGCTTACTTTCCCGGTTGTGTGGCTCAAGGTGCTTGCCGAGAGCTTTATCAGTCTACCCAAGCTCTTACCGAAGCCCTGGGAATAGAGCTAATAGAACTGAAAAAGGCTGCTTGTTGTGGGTCTGGAACTTTTAAAGAAGACTCTCAACTACTAGAAGATACCGTTAATGCCCGTAACATAGCTTTGGCTGAGGAACTAAATTTGCCATTGCTAACCCACTGTAGCACTTGTCAAGGGGTTATTGGTCATGTGGATGAGCGTCTGAAAGAATCCCAAGAAACTGAGCCAGCTTACCTAGAACAAATCAATGGCCTCTTACAAAAACAAAGTTGTTCTCCTTATCAAGGCAGTACAGAGGTTAAACATCTACTTTGGGCATTAGTGGCAGATTATGGTCTTGAAGAAATCCAAAATCATGTCACCCGCAAACTCTCTGGCCTCAAATGTGCTGCCTTCTATGGTTGCTATTTACTTAGAGGTCAAACTAATTTGCCTTATGATGACCCCTATCAACCAGAATCTATGGAAAATGTGTTTCGGGCTATTGGGGCTACTCCTATTTATTATCGAGGTCGGACTCAATGTTGTGGTTGGCCTCTTTCTAGTTATGCCACTAATCAGGCTTTTCAAATGGCCGGAAATCATGTGAGCGAAGCTATTGACAAGGGTGCAGATTGTATGGTAACACCTTGTCCTTTATGTCACTTAAATTTAGATTCTCGTCAACCGGAGGTGGAGGGAGCGATCGGACGTAAGTTGGGTTTACCTGTGTTACACTTACCCCAATTAATAGCTTTAGCTTTGGGCATTTCTCCAAAAGAACTGGGATTAGACCGTCATGTAGTCTCAACTCGTCCAGTATTGGAAAAGTTGGGACTTTGAATAATTAGGTTTTGCTGATTAAATCTAAAAGGTTTTACAGAGAAAGGTTTTTCTTCTTACTCCTGACTACTCCCTACTCCCTATCAGATTAGGGATTATTCTTCCAACCACCTCATCTGTAACTCAGTGGAAAATTACCAACATTTTCATTTTAGAAAGCTCCTAAAAAAATCGCGCGTCAAAGGATTTTCAGTTGCATCCTCAAAAAAATTCTGATATTATAAATACTATCTGGAGTCGCTCGCCCATACGCATGACTTTTTATTCAACCATATTTCCTGACTAAGAGAAAATCAAACATTCAGGAATTTTTCCCAGGAGCCATACCAGAAATATTTTCATCTTCTAGAACTTTCCCAGATACTGAATTTTTCCATCTATACCTTCTTGAGTGGAAAATTACCAATATTCTCATTTTCTAGAGCTACCTAAAAAAAATCGCGCGTCAAAGGATTTTCAGTTGCATCCTCAAAAAAATTCTGATATTATAAATACTATCTGGAGTCGCTCGCCCATACGCATGACTTTTTATTCAACCATATTTCCTGACTAACGGTACTTTGGGATTTTTCACACCGAAAATCGCTTCAAACCCAGTATTAGCAAGAGAAATACCTTAAAGGGCTAAAAATAGCTGAAATCTAGATATATCAACGAAACAATTAATTCAAGGCAAAAAGATTACTCTATAAGGTTTTAATCTTACTTTTCACCTATTTTTTCCTAAAATCCCGCTAAGAGAAAATCAAACATTCAGGAATTTTTCCCAGGAGCCATAGAAGAAATATTTTCATCTTCTGGAGCTTTTCTAGATACTTAATTTTTCCATCATTAAATATTTCCATCTATACCTTCTTGAGTGGAAAATTACCAACATTTTCATTTTCTAGAGCTACCTAAAAAAAATCGCGCGTCAAAGGAATTTCAGTTGCATCCTCAAAAAAATTCTGATATTATAAATATTAACTGGGTTCACTCGCCTATAAGCATGACTTTTTATTCAACCATATTTCCTGACTAAGAGAAAATCAAACATTCAGGAATTTTTCCCAGGAGCCATACCAGAAATATTTTCATCTTCTGGAGGTTTCCTAATCTTGCCAAGAAAATTTTATATTTTTTAATGTTTCTAGTTGGCAAGCGATCGCTATCTCTTTAGAGTAATAGCTGATTTTTGTCTATATTCAAAAAAAAATAATTATGTATTCAAACCTCCCTAATAGTTGGTTTCGTGTTGCCAGAAGTGAAGATTTATCTGCCAAAGGAGTCATACCACTTCATTACTTCGGAAAAGACTTTGTACTATTTCGTACAGAAGATGGCAAACCTCATATTCTTGATGCCCACTGTCCCCACTTAGGCGCTCATCTTGCTCATGGAGGTAAAATAGAAGGCCAAACTCTGAGATGCCCTTACCACGGTTGGCACTGGGAGACAAATGGACAATGTGCTGCTATTCCCTATCCAGATAAACCCAAACCCAAAGCCAAAATACAGAGCTGGCCTGTACTTGAGCTAAATGGTCTAATAATGATGTACCATCACCATCAAGGAAAACTGCCAGACTGGGAAATACCACAAATACCTGAACTGATTTCTCAAGAATGGACTCCCCTACGTTTAGTTCGTCAGTGGAAAGTACGCACTACCCTTCAAGATTATATGGATAACAGTGTAGATGTCTCTCACTTATATAATTTGCACAGCCGTACTTTTAAAAGCGCTCATAGTCATGGCGTACAAATTGACGGACCAATTTTGACTCATAGAATGTCTCAGAAATATAATTTATCTTCTTTAGCAGCAGGAAAATTAGTATTAGAAGATGGCTCAGTTACTACTATTTATTACGGACCTGCTTATGATGTGAGTTTTTACTGGACAGAAGGAAAATTAAAGCTAGGTTTGTTGACTATTTTTACAGGAACACCAATAGATAATGATTATCTTGATATTGCCATATTTTATAGTGTGAAAAAAGTTCTACCTTTTCCTTTAAGCTTGATTTTAAATAAGATGTTAAAACAAGATGTTTTAGAAACTTTTGAACAAGATGTGAGTATTTTAGAGAATAAAAAAGATATTCATAATCCACCTTTATATCAAGATGATGGTCCTGTGCGTCAGTCTCGAAGTTGGGCGAGTCAATTCTACTCAGAAAATTCTCTGGTACCAGATACTTCAGTTCAAAAATAACAAGCTATATTTTACAATTTTTGATGGATTAATTCAGTTAGTAGAGTTTGCAGCTAACTACAGAAATTACAGAATTTTTTTATGGGTAAAACACAGTAGGAATGTTCCATCGAAGGTCTCTACAAAGTTTTGATTGTGATGTGAGGTATCTATCAGCAAAGGCGCTGTAAATACTTGAATAATTATAGCAGTTGCTATTACTATAATGTTTGCGCCAGTAATGGTGAGTGCTATATCTTTTATTAAATCTAACTTCATGGAAAAATTAGATTAGGCGATCGCTACCTTACCTACTTAATCTAAAATCTAAAAACTATAACGCAATAGTTTAATTAATTCTCAATCTGCAACAGAGCGTTTCGCTGCGCGACATGAAACGTGTAGCGGTGCGTAGCACTATCCCTACCCTATGAACTTAATCTAAAATCTAAAAACTATAACGCAATAGTTTAATTAATTCTCAACCTACAACAGAGCAATCGCTACCTTACCTACTTAATCTAAAATCTAAAAACTATAACGCAATAGTTTAATTAATTTTCAATCTGCCTGCAACAGAGCGATCGCTACCTTACCTACTTAATCTAAAATCTAAAAACTATAACGCAATAGTTTAATTAATTTTCAATCTGCCTGCAACAGAGGGTTTCGCTGCGCGACATGAAACCCGTAGCGGTGCTACGCACTATCGCTACCTTACCTACTTAATCTAAAATCTAAAAACTATAACGCAATAGTTTAATTAATTCTCAATCTGCAACAGAGCGATCGCTACCTTACCTACTTAATCTAAAATCTAAAAACTATAACGCAATAGTTTAATTAATTCTCAATCTGCAACAGAGCAATCGCTACCTTACCTACTTAATCTAAAATCTAAAAACTATAACGCAATAGTTTAATTAATTTTCAATCTGCAACAGAGCAATCGTTACCTTACCTACCTAATCTAAAATCTAAAAACTATAACGCAATAGTTTAATTAATTTTCAATCTGCAACAGAGCGATCATTACCTTACCTACCTAATCTAAAATCTAAAAACTATAACGCAATAGTTTAATTAATTCTCAACCAAAATGGATAGAGGGCACCATACGAAATTCATCCATAGAGAGTTAAATCTTAATTAGCAAGTTAATGTTAATTATTTTTATGTTTACTTCCGTGTACTTCCGTTGCATGGAACGTCCCTACTTCCCTACTCAAGATATGGGTAGAAAAGTTTTTGAGAAATGGTATTAGTATAACTTCTGACTTAACCTATAATTTCCAGACAAAAGAGCCTGTATCTTTGATACAAGCTCTTACAAAAAAGTCTACGAATATTCTCTAATTTTATAGTGAATATGATTCACTAATATTTTCCCAAAGATAACTACTTAATTTCTACCTTAGCCCCTGCTTCCTCTAATTGCTTCTTAATATCTTCAGCAGCTTCTTTAGCAATACCTTCTTTCAGTGGCTTGGGTACAGATTCTACCAAATCTTTTGCTTCTTTTAGACCTAGACCTGTAATAGCACGAACCACTTTAAGAATAGCAATTTTCTTATCTGATGGAAACTCTGTAAGAATTGCATCAAATTCAGTTTGCTCTTCCTCTGGTTCTGCTGCTGCTGCTGCACCAGGTGCTCCTGGCATAGCCATAGGCATCATCATACCACCACCAGTTGCAGCAGCACTAACACCAAAAGCATCTTCAATTTGTTTAACTAATTCAGATGCTTCTAGCAGAGAAAGTGACTTAAGTTGTTCCAGAATTTCGTCAGTTTTTGCAGACATTATTAATCTCCTATTTGTTGTTAGTTTACAGTTATTTGTTGGGGATAATTTTGACTATTTATTATCTGAACTTTAGTCATAAAATTGATAAAATATCAGCCTATCAGCCAAAAAAACCTTTTTATTTGTATAGAAGTCGAAGCAAAGGGGACAGACATTCCTAAATGCTCAAACCCAGTCAGAGATTACTTCTGACTTCGCCCCTTGCCCGTAGCGCTATATTAGCCAGCATCGCCTTGTTGCTCTTTGTCTGAGATTGCTTTAATAGCTCTGTTGACAGAAGCTGGAACCTCATTAATACCAGTAGCAAGCTGAGTAGGTACAGCATTGAGACTAATAGCCAACTTAGTAGCTATACTGTTAATAGCACCAGCCACTTGAGCAAGTAACTCTTCCTTAGATGGCAGATCGGCGATCGCTTTGACTTGCTCTTGAGTCAGGAGTCGCCCTTCCATGACGCCACCCTTAAATTCTGTTTTTTTGGTGGATTTTTGGAAATCTTGGTATGCCTTGATGGCACCACCAATATCATCCTTCAAGAAGAGAAAAGCATTAGAACCCGCCAGCAACTGTTCCATAGGTTGCCAGTTGCTATCTTCTTTAACAGCAATTCCCATCAAAGTATTTTTAGCAACTGAACAAGCACTACCTGTGGGTATTAGTCTCCTGCGCAGGTCTGTAATCTCAGCAACAGATAGTCCTTGATAATTAATCACCAGAGTTAGCTGACTTTCACTCAAGTTTTGCTTGATATCCGCCAACATCTCCTGTTTTTGTTCTTTAGTTTTGCCCATATTTATCACCTGCCTTATAAAACTGATACAAAGCGTCACATTATGTGACAAATTGATGTTTACGGACGTTTCGCTGCGCGACATGAAACGCATTTTTGTTATACAAGGTCCCTACCGTCAGCGGTTGCTCATCCAGAGGTATTTAGGGTCAGCCCACCGCATTTCTCAGATTCAAGCTCCTTGACAAATCAAAAGCCCCAGCAGATTTTGGTATCTGCCAGGGCTAAGAATTATAAAATCCAAATCAAGCAATTAAATTAGGGTCTTTGACAAAACCCTCTATTGTTATCTTTGAATAATTAACTCTTGAACCTCGGCAGGAAATTAAGCTATTAGCACCTACTGTCTACAGCTCTTCGATTTTGATTTTTTAGTTAAAAAAGTGGTCAGCAGTTAAGCAAAATTTTGACATCTCCAGGGGTTGAAACACCCTGGATTCTGTGGTTAGTCCACCGCTTAGGGGACGGGGCGTAAAAATGTGCGGAATTTACTTCCGCACACAGCCCCTCATAAATCCACATTTGCTTAAAGCCTGAAGGGCAGACTTCTACACTCTAAGGCGTTTTTCAAAGATTTAGCTGTGAGCTTACTTTTTTATAGCTTTCACGAGTGGTTTTACTCATGCAGGTTGGAGCAATAAATCGCTGCTCTAGCTGCCTACTTGCTTTCAGCGGTTGTAGGAAATCAATTCCCGGTCTGGGTGTCCACCGGAATCTCACCGCAAAGTGCGGTCATGCCATGGCGACAAACCTTGTTCCTTATTCCTCTAAGTATAGCAGATTTTTACTACGCTTTATTACCCGCGTGTCGTTATTCAACCAGCCGTTAAAACGGGCGCTGCGTACTTCCTCCCGTTATTTTTTAGGTTTTTTTTAGTTGAGAAGGGTATTCAAACTCTTTCTAAACAATTCCTACTTATATAAGTAGGGGAAAAGCTGATAGCTGAATGCTAAAAGCTGATAGCTAGTCAATTAAATTAAGCTGCTTCTGTTAATTTTAGATCCCGCAAACTATTAACTTCAATTTCAATTGAAGGCCCCATTGTTGCCGATACAAATACACTACGCCAGTAGCGACCTTTGGCACCAGAAGGACGGTTGCGGTCAATACACTCTTGTAGAGCTTTTAAGTTTATCAGTAAATCTTCTGCTGAAAAAGAAGCTTTACCAAACATAACATGAACAATACCAGTTCGGTCTGCCCTAAATTCTAACTTACCAGCTTTAAATTCGTCAATTGCCTGTGCCAGATCAAAAGTTACAGTACCGCCTTTGGGGGATGGCATTAAACCTCTCGGTCCGAGTAAACGACCTAGTTTTGCTACTTGAGGCATCACATCAGGTGTAGCGATTAACCTGTCAAATTCCATCATACCTTTACTAATTTGTTCGATCAGCTCTTCTGATCCTGCTAAGTCCGCTCCTGCGGCTAGAGCTTCGTTAACTTTTTCACCTTTGGCAATAACGGCAATTCTAATTGTCTGACCTGTTCCCTTAGGCAAGGCTACTGTAGTTCGTAGTTGTTGGTCTGTATATTTAGGATCTATCCCTAAACGAATATGAGCTTCTGCTGCTTCTGGAAATTTTGCTGTAGCTGTTTCTTTTAAAAGTTGAAGTGCCTCTTCTGGTTCATAAGCTCGCTCTTCTACTTTTTTTCTCAGTTCTTGTAATCTACGAGAGACTTTTTTTGGCATTTAATCCTCCTGGGGTACTTAACGAAACTCTGCTTCTCCCCCTAATATTTTTTACTTTCAGTTTGTACTCTAATTAGAAATTGGTTAATTCTATAAAATAGACATCTTGGAAAAGTTTTAATTAAATCAATTCAAGATCTGAAATAAACAATTTCATCTCCCTATTCCCTCCATACCTATTCCCTATTCCCTGACTTCTGCAAGAAGTCTAATCAATCAGCGATAGTAATACCCATATTTCTTGCTGTACCTGCCACAATTTTCATTGCAGCTTCAATGTCATTAGCATTTAGGTCTGGCATTTTTGTTTGGGCAATTTCTTGGAGTTGAGCTTGCGTAATAGAGCCTACCTTTGTCTTGTGTGGTTCACTTGACCCCCTATCCACACCTGCTGCTTTTTTGATTAAGACTGCTGCAGGGGGAGTCTTCAAAACAAACGTAAAACTACGGTCTTCATAAACTGAGATTTCTACTGGTACTACTGTACCCGCTTGGTCTGCAGTTTTGGCGTTATACTCCTTACAAAACGCCATAATATTCACACCATGCTGACCTAAAGCTGGACCAATAGGCGGAGAAGGGTTAGCCTTTCCGGCCGTAATAGCCAACTTAATCAGCGCCACGACTTTTTTTGCCATTAGTTATGCTTTTCTACCTGATTAAACTCTAATTCTACGGGCGTATCACGTCCAAAAATGGATAATAGCGCCTTCAATTTACTTCTTTCTGGACTTACCTCAATCACATCACCTTCAAAGTCTTTAAATGGCCCAGAAAGCACTGTTATATGATCTCCTTCTGCCACTGTTACTTTTAGGACTGGCTCTTGCTCTTGAGCTCGCCTAAATATCCTATCTACCTCTGAAGGACTTAGAGGTAATGGTTTAACATGACCGCGACCCCTTCCGTAGCGACGCTTTTGTTCAGCCCCTACAAAGTTAATCACATTTGGGGTACTTTTGACAACTTGCCATGCTTCATCATCAATTCTCCATTCTTTCTGTTCCTCATTCCAATTTAGCTTCATTTGTACTAATACATAGCCAGGAAAAACTTTTTCTTCACTATGTTGGCGACTACCATCTTTACGAAGCTTAATTGCAGGTGTATGAGGAATCTCTATTTTCAATATTTTATCTACAACATCAAGAGTTTGAATGCGCTGAGTTAAATTAGTTTTAACCCGTTTTTCACAGCCAGAGGCAACTTGTACTGCATACCAGCGCAGCTCTCCTCTAGCAAACTCTTTAGTTTCTTCTCCTCCTTGGTCTGATTGTTTTTTCTCTTGTGTTTCTTCTGAATATAAATTCATCCAAACACCACCCCGGCTGCCCAACTAAAGAACTCATCTACTAGGTAAATGATTGTTGCTGAGAGAATAACCATCAATAGTACAGCAACAGACTCACTTATAAGTTGCTCTCTGCTTGGCCATACTACTTTATCTAGTTCTTCTTTTGTTTCTTGGAAAAAAGTTACAGGACTAAAACCTTCCTTATTTTCTTGTACTCTTATATCCTCTTTTTTGGCCACAATAATTGATTTCTCCCCTAAGTTTGTGATATTATTCCACCGCTCGGCTTATGCTATAACGGTAGGTCTCTCAACCTCATGGTTCAGGGTGTGGTGCTTCAAAAGCCATCTAGTTACTAAGGCTCTACAGGAAGCAACAATAAGACCCACAGAAGCTCATTTAGACGGTTTAACGTTTAATTAGATACTGAAGCACGAATGTGCTAGTCTTACGTTTTCCGACCCGTCCATTATAAAGTTTCTGAGTGCCTCCCAGCAACTAAGTTTATTGCTACAAAATTAAAGATGAAAAGTGCCGTTCTGCTTTAGATAGCACCAGCCTGGAAGACTGAACCTCTTTCCTTTTTTATGGTTGCTTCAAAGACTGCAATTTTCAGCCCACCAAGCCTATGTATACTAGCAAATTTATACTTGAAATGCAACATTAATTAATTAGCATTTATCTCTACTTTACTTTCCTAGGAGAGGGCGATTCTTCGTGCCAATATTTTGATAAATCTTTGGGTCAGGGAAGCTTATCTGAAATAGAGAGTCCCTAAATAGAAGATAGGTTTGATTGCAGTCACCTGGCCATATTAGGAAAGGAAAAAGTATTTTTAACTAACTGATTCAGCGCGCCCTGGAGGACTCGAACCCCCGACATCAGGTTTTGGAGACCTGCGTTCTACCAACTGAACTAAGAGCGCATAGTTGAGGTGTTAGATTAAATCTAATCTACCTCGACGATTTCCCTTAGTATAACATAACTTTTGATCGAGTTGCAGAGAATTTTTGAGATTCTTTTTGACACTATAAAGGACGATCAAATCTTTGCTTCACACGAGTGGCCTTACCAACACGATCTCTCAAGTAGTAGAGTTTAGCTCTACGCACCTTACCTCGACGGATTAATTTAATACTAGCAATCCTAGGAGAATGGAGCAAGAATACCCGTTCTACTCCTACACCTTGAAAAACACGACGGACTGTAATAGTTTCGTTTATCCCTCCATTCCGCATGGAAATAATCGTACCTTCGTAGGGTTGGACTCGTTCTTTTCCTCCTTCTATAATTTTGACTCCGATTTTTACAGTGTCACCTACATAAAGTTGGGGAATTTTCTTTTTCGAGCCTTGCTTGAACTTTTCTATTTCTTCAGCTTCAATCGAGGAAATTATTTCTTGGGCTTTCATCATACTTATTAAAACTCACAATCTATTATTATATATCATTGACACTCCACGGACTAAAGTCGCGTGGATTCTTAAGTGGAATAAATTTGACGGACTTTCCTCACGTCAAATTTTACCCTTAATGGCATAGCCAAAGATGCCTCTAGTCTGTCCGGAATAAACCCATTCAGGTTACTTTTGACTCCAATATTTGCCGCACCGTTAGCATCAGCATTTATTAATTTTCCTTGCTTAGTTTTGTACAAACCACGCACTATTCGTTGGCCACTAAAACTATATTCCCTTGGATTATCAGCATTGTAAACAGGCATCTCATCCTTGTCTAGAAAACTAGCTTTAGACGTATAAGATTCCTCAAGTTCAGTGTAAGTTAGCCCGTATCTATCACACATAGCTTTTAGTTTGAACCTAAAAACATTGTGTGGTATTTGTACAAACTTCTGATTAGTTTTTTGGCCTAATTTGATATTTTTTTTCATCCCTGGATTAACACCTACAACAATATTGGATATACTGTTATCTATGCACCAGTTGATTAAATATCTAGCAGCTTTATTTAAGTAATCTCTAACTTTATTGTTTCGATTTACTGTAATGCTAACTTGCTTTTTGGTTAAAGTTTTAATACCTTGCTTATCCTTTAGAGATTGTAATCTAGCATTTTCTTTGTTGTACCACTGGTTAATTGATTTAAGTTTTCTACCGTCCAAAATAAACGATGACCCAGTATTTGATACACAAGTTGCTAAATTGTCTACACCAAGGTCTATTGCTAGTGCATTATTAGATTTTACTACTGGCCTTGGTTCCTCTTCTGTAATAAATTCTACTTCAAAAAACCTGGCATTAAATCTAGGAATTATCCTAACTTCCTTGAGATTCTTATCAGCTAATCTTGCCGGAAAAGGGATTTTTACTAAACCATATTCAGCCTTAAATTTCCTAGACATTGGGATATTGAAATATCCATCTTTTACCTTAATTCGAGGTATTATTAGAGGGAAATAACCTTCCTTATTTAGATATCTAGGTAATTGTATTTGCTCAAACCTATATAGTCCTTCTTGAGTTTTTTGGATTAAGTTAAAAAACGACTGAAAAGACCTATCTACAACTTTTAAAGTTTGTTGTGCAATATCAGTTTGAAGTAGCCGATAATTTTCATTATCTTTGCAGTAATGGTAATTTGATTCGTATCTTAGATATCCACCCTCAGCAAAATAGAATTGTCGCACAGAATAAAGCCCTACATTGTACATATTTTTGGACAATCTGCACAATTGTCTCAAGGCTTTAAATTCTTGGCTAGACAAATTTCTAATTTTGTTCTTTTGGGTTAAATACATAATTTAGTTTTCGCCGTATAATAACTATTATAGCGAAAACCTTCATAGACGTCAAGGCAATTGCGCTTTATTACCCGCGCCCGTCGTTTTTCTCCAGCCATTAAAACAGGCTGGTTTCACACTTACCGAAAAATTAAGATGAATACTCAACCTTCAAATCAGGGAGCCGAAACTCCTCAATCAGCAGAAGAAGTCCTGAAGTTAGTGATTCAAGACTTGGACAGTTTTCGTCAAAATTTGACAAATCAGTTAGGCCAAGATGTAAACAGACTAAGAGTAGAGAAAGAACAGCTTAATGAGGATGTAAATAGATTACGAAAACAATATGAACAGTTGCAATCTCAACAACTAGAATCTCTGTCTCAACGACAAATAGCACAGCAACAATTATGGCTCAAACAATTAGCCCAAGTTATGGCCAATAATTTGCAACAACAGTTAGGCCATAAAATTAGAGAGTTAAGGGAGAATGTTGACCCAGGATTACAACCAGGATTACAACCAGGTGGTTTTCCAGGAGGAGAATTAGCAATGACTAATCCTCCAGATAACTATTATGAGTCTGCTAATGAGTTGGAATATTCTTTGTCTGCTACTTTGAGCAGAACATTTGACAGCCTAAAACAGGAGTTGGACAGTTACGAAAGTGACCTTTCTGTGCAACTAAATAATATGCGTGGTATGGAACAGCAGGGTGAGGTAATTCTAGAAACTTTGGTCAGTCGCCTTCAGGCACAGCTAGAAAGAAATAATGCAGTTTCATCAGGAAGTTATCAAACTGCTCAGTCTGGGTCTAGGAACTCAGTAAATACTACTTCTAGTGAAACATCAACTCCTATTGAGTCCCCAGAAAAACAGCCCATAACTAAACCTGAATCTACTGCCAAACCTCAAAAGTCTGCTTCTCAAGTTCAGATTGGTTTAATTTTGGCTTTACTTTCAGCAGCATTGCTATCTTTATTTAATGTTTGTGTCAAGATTATTTTCAATACAGTACCACAACCACATCAAATTTTTGGTGGTTTATTTTCAATGCCAGGATTAATAAATCCTAGTGTTGGTAATTCTTTATTAATTTTATTACTACGGCTGATAGTAGTAATGTTATTGATGCCTATAGTAGCAACATTTCTGTATCCTGCTGTTTGGAGTGATATTGAACGTTTCATCAAATCTAAGGATTTTTCCTTATGGTGGAAAGTTATTGGTAGTGCTTTCTTTTTATTTTTATCTCAGGTATTAATATATATTTCTATTGGTAATATATCTACTGGTATTGCCATTACAATTTTCTTTATTTATCCAATTATTACTGTTTTATTATCTTGGGGATTATTTGGCGATCGCCCTTCTCTTGTTAGAATTTGTGCGATGATTATTATTGGTTTGGGAGCAATTTTAGTTCTTCCTAGTGGAGCTGGTAATTATCAACAAGGAGTTTTGGCTGCAGTAGGTGCTGGTATTACTTTTTCTGGATATGTTTTACTAACACAAATGTCAGCAGGAAAGCTTCATCCTATTCCGTTTAGTTTGATTAATTTTGCTGGGATTTTTGTATTTTCTGCTTTGGGTTTAATGATGCCTAAACCTTTAGAATGGTCACCTAATATCGATCCTACTTTGTGGTCTGGTTTAATTATTGGAGGTATTATTCTGGGGATTTTAACACTTTCTAGCTATGTATTAAATAGTTTTGCTATTAGATTTGCAGGGGCAGCAAGAGCATCTATTGTTGGTACTTTTGGTCCAGCTTTAACTGCTTTACTTGCCCTTTTGACTATTGGAGAAGTATTGGGAGTAAAACAGGTTTTTGGCATGATATTGGTAATTATTGGTGTTGCTGCAATGAGTTTTGAAAGAATGTTTGGAGCCAAGCAAAAGACAAGTTAAAAAATTTAGTTATCAGTACCTCCTAGAAATAGACATCTCCAGAAAAGAGGGAACAGGAAACAGGGAGAAATAATTGATGATTTATGGATAATAATTGATTTTATTTTTGATTTTCACGCCTATGTATAATGGCTATGTTTTATAATGGATAATTGATAATTAGAGATAGGCGGTGTGCAACTT
>NZ_JAAHGT010000001.1 GCF_010672385.1 Okeania sp. SIO2F4 | reverse complement strand
CCAGCTTCTGGGTGACCCAAGTGGGTATCGCATGGTTCAAGGCACCCCACAAGGCCAGCGGCAGGCCCAGGATCAGGGGAAAAAAATCTCTTTGGATGAGGCAACAGGGAACAGGGAACAGAGGTAAAAGTTTCAGAGTTTTAATGTATTTTTTTATTTTTAACAAATCATTTAGAATTCCTACATCACTAGTTTGTGCTAAGATTACATCTTTTTCTACTTGAGGGATACTATCAAATAGTAGCGATTATAGAGATTAGTAAACTTTTATATATTGACAAAATAACACTTTTGTGAATATGAGCTTAAATCCTGAGATTATACTACTCAAGATGTCAAAACTTGTTAACTTTTATATATTGACAAATAGAAATATTTATATATACATGGCTCCTCAGTGTTTTCATCCTCAAGTTAATCATACTATTTTAAAGAATATGTAAAATTACTAAGATTTTATTTAAAGATTTAATGAAGATATAGAGTTTTTTTCAAAATGAAATATATCAACTTTTATATATTTTCATCCTGAAAATTAATTGGCATGATTGTATAAGATAAATGTCAAAGCTTTAGCAATCAAAGATAACCTAGCTTCAGTCAAAAAATATGAAAAAATCAAGTGAAAATAACCAGGAAAGTATTTGGAAACAAAATATAGTTAAAACTAAAAGAAAAGGATATTTTAGAAATATACAAGAAGTAAAAGTTGTAGCAACAGTAGCAAATATTGCTCAAGAATCATCTGCATCAAAATCTTTTACATCAAAAGTTTGGGTAGCTTATACTTCCATATAAAGACAATATTACGTTGAGCAGAGTGGGCAAAAAATCTGCCGATTGTAGAAAAATTAATTACTATCAAAGTTTCCAAATTTTTTTGGAAACTTTTTTTTATTAAGTCTGTTATTTGGGGTATGACAAAACAAAATTTATTATAATTAAGTAGCATTACATAATTAATTGCAGACCTTTATTCTCTGTAATGCCTATAGAATAAAGGTTTTAGTATTGCTAAAATTGGAATTAATTTTGTGTACCCACTTAACAAAATATCATTAAATAAATGAATAAAAAAACTTGTCTTTTCCAACCCAATGAATTGAACATAAATTGTACATAAGAGAGTGAATACACAAGCAAAGATTAAGGTAGGATATTGGCTTAATATTCGGTATGTTCGGTGGGTTATACCAAATTAATAAATGTTTGCTACAAATAGTTAGGCTATTTCTTAGAAGTCAGGTAGGGGAGCCGTCGGTAGGGTGACGTACAGGATAAAGGAGTCAGAATGAATAAGTTTAATATCATTTTTGATGTCGTAATTTCTCTTTTTCATCAAATAGATATTTTCGATCGAGTCTTTTAATACTGCTTATTATTCGTAACATTCTTTTTTTCATCCATGGTATTATACCGTTTCACGGCAGTTAAAAGTCAACCCCCCTTTCCCCTCTAAGGGAGGAAGTCAAAAGTCATGTATTAAGATTTCATCGGCTCAAAACTTTGACGCGCTCAGTAATTTCAGGAAATTATTTCAGCTCTAAAGTTTGAAACTATTTGTGCCATCTTTATAAAGTGAATTGGTATTACCGCAGACAGTTAAAAGTTTGGTGAGTTACCATAAGTGTTGCTGCCTTTTTATGTTGGCAACAGCGGTTTTGCTCCGCTATTCATGTTGCGGAGCTTTGCTTTAGTAAAACCCACCCTATGGCAGGGTTTAATATTCCTTTAACAAACAGTCTCTAATATTGACTATATTCAAGAATTGATAATTGATAATGCATAATTGATAATTACCTCTCCCTAAAACCGATTGGATTGAGACAAGGGAAGAAATTTTTGACTTTTTATTCTTAAAAGAAGAGACTTTTAACCTGAAATTAAGTAATTATCAATTGTCAATTTTCAATTATTAATTGGTAAGTACCTGTTCATACATAAAGTTAACTTTTTATTAGGAGTAGTCAGGAGTAAGAATAGTTGGGAAAAATTTACTTCCTACAGTTATTTTACATTTGATTTTTCCTACCTACTTAAATATCTAATTATCAGTCATCAGGTATCAGTTAATTGTTAACTTTTTCAACGTCTAAGTTTGGCAACTCTCACTATATCAATCTGCGCATTGGTTGTGACAATTTTTATAACAGTTAATTTGAACTGAAAACCTTGAAAATTATGACTCCTGATTCCTGACTCCTGTACGGGCGATTCGCATAGATGCCCCTACCACCAAAATATTACAACTGTGCAGAGGATTGCTATATATTTTTAAAATTAGTAATTCAGGAATTTTGGCGGGTTTGAATCCACCACTGCTATACCTTAA
Source organism: Okeania sp. SIO2F4 (assembly GCF_010672385.1). Lineage (GTDB taxonomy): Bacteria > Cyanobacteriota > Cyanobacteriia > Cyanobacteriales > Microcoleaceae > Trichodesmium. Next base: position 44,516 of record NZ_JAAHGT010000001.1, on the reverse strand, counting down.
ACTTCGCCCTTAATAGGGGGGTTTTGATAACTCTTAACTGTTAACTGTTTCAAGTTTTTGCCTGTAGCAGTGTAAATTAAAATACATGAGGGAAGAGTAATGTTATTTTCAAACTAGGAGAATCTCCAAGTTTGTATAAGTTTCTAAGAGTGGCATAGTTAGGATGACAGACATCGAATCAATATCATTATTTACTGAAGAATTGGTAAGAGTTAAGACAGGCAAATCTCTGTCAGACATTGAAAGGGAAGTTCTCAGAGAATCCTTATCTGGCAAAACCTATAGTCAAATAGCCTCAGAATTGGATTACTCAAGAGATTATATTAGTCAAAATGTAGCTCCTAAATTATGGAAGCTACTTAGTATTATCCTGAAAGAAAAAATTAGCAAAAATAACTGCCGTTCGGTACTAGAAAGAAAAATAATTATCTATCAAGGAAGTAGAAAGGAAACTACAAAGACAGCTTTAATTAATCTAAATACAATCAAAGATTCAGAAAAATTAGACATTAATGATTGTAAACTACTTGATGGTAGAGTTCCTATGGGTTCTCCTTATTATATAGAACGTGCTGAAGAATTAATCTGTTATTTAGAAATTAATAAACCAGGAGGATTTCTCCGCATCAAAGGACCTAGACAAATGGGAAAAACTTCTCTATTAATGAGAATCATCGCCTATGCTACAAAACAGCAATATAAAACAGTTCGATTAAGTTTACAAAGAGTAGATAGTACAGTAAGCAAAGATATAAATAAATTTTTAAGATGGTTCTGTGCTAATGCAACTAGAAAACTACAACTAGAATCAAAATTGAATGAATATTGGGACGAAGATATTGGTAGTATAGAAAGCTGCACTTTCTATTTTCAAGACTATCTCCTATCTATAATAGATAGTCCTATAGTTTTAGCAATAGATGAAGTAGATTATATTTTTCAGTTTCCGGAAATAGCCAATGATTTGTTGTCAATGTTAAATTCTTGGTATGGAGAAGCTAAGGAAGTTAAACTCTGGCAAAAACTGCGGATAGTGTTAGTAAAATCCACAGAAGCTTATATTAGAATGAATATTAATAAATCACCATTTAATATGGGGATAGCTATAGATTTATCACCATTTACTTTAGAGCAAACCCAAGAATTAGCACAACGTTATCAAATCGAATTATTGCCAGCAGAACAAAAGAAATTAATGCGATTAGTGGGTGGTCATCCCTATTTAATTAACACTACTTTTTATCAGATAAAATGTAATCATACTAGCTTAGAAAGCTTAATCGAAACAGCCACGACAGATACAGGTATTTATAGTGACCATTTACATCGACATTTACAAAATCTCCAACAATATCCAGAGTTAAAAAAAGCTTTTGAACAGGTATTAAGGGCTGTTACCCCTGTAGAATTAGAACAAGCATTAGCATTTAAGTTAAAAAGTATGGGTTTGGTAGTACAACTGGAAGGTAATTTAGTTATACCTAGTTGTGATTTATATCGGCGATATTTTTATGATGTTCTGATCGATATGTAGTAGGGAGTGGGGAAAAGTTAAAATATATCTAGTCTATTTTAAATATAGATGTTGATTTGAAAAAGTCTTTAATAGTTTAACAGTCTTTGCCTTTTGCTTTTATTCGTTATCTTTATTATTTCCAAAATAAATGTATCTTAGCTTATCAAATAATGACTTTAGAAAGAGAAGTTAAAAAACCTCGTTATTATCTTCATAATGGATTTCGGATGCCTATGGGATTCCCTCCAGAAGGGTTCAGCTCTGGGATTAGTTATCAAGCACAACCTTCAGATATTTTGATCGCAACTTATCCTAAATGTGGAACTACATGGACTCAATATTTAGTCTGGTTAATTCTAAATAATGGACAACCTTTGTCAACTTCAGAAACTATATCTGACGTAAGTCCTCATTTAGAAGAAGTTGGAAAAGAAGTTATAGCTAAGTTAACAAATCCGAGAATTATTAAAACCCATTTACCTTATAATTTAACTCCTTATCACCGAGAAGCAAATTATATTTATGTAGCGCGTAATCCTTTTGATTGTGCTGTTTCTTTTTATCATCATACGAGGGGATTTATTAAACATTATGATTTTGCCAATGGCACCTTTGATGACTTTTTTGAATGTTTTATTAGTGGAGAAGTAGACTTTGGGGATTATTTTGATAATTTAGTGCCTTGGTATGAACATAAAGATGATGATAATGTTCTGTTTTTGACTTATGAGGAAATGAAATATAATCCCCAAAAAGCAATTTTTAAAATAGCAACCTTTCTAGGTTCAAAGTATGTTAAAAATATCAAAAATGAACAAGTTTTAAATCAAATTATGACTCATAGTAATTTTGAAAGTATGAGCAAAAAACAGGAACGTTGGTCAAGCAAAAGACCTGAAAATATGCCCCCATTTATTCGTAAAGGAGAAGTGGGAGATTGGAAAAACTATTTTTCACCAGAACAGACAAAAAGGCTGAGGGATAAATTTAAAATGCGGACTGTAGGAACTGGGTTAGAAAACCTTTGGTTAGAAGTTTAATTATTAATACTATTTCACAGAAGTTAAAAGTCAAAAGGTGCATCTCAATTTTGAAGAAAGCCAAAAATTTATCGCTTTTAGGGAACAGGGAACAGAAAAAAGTATTTTTGCAAATATGAGATACACCCAAGTCAAAACTAATATTTTATCAGGTCAAAACTTTGATACTATAGCAATTTCAGGAAATTATTTCACAATATAGCAATTCCCATACTGGTAAGGTACAAAATTTTAGGTTTGAGGGAACACTTAACTGGGAACACTTAACACTTAACAGGGAACAGAAAAGAAGAAAAACAACTGTACCTCATAACTTTGGGAATTACTATATATAGTTTGAAACTATAGCAATATGATTTTAGTTGTGAGATATTGGATACTTTTAGGGAACAGGGACTAGGGAACAGAGAAGATGAAAAAAATGTATCTTATTCAATCAGATAACTGCTATATTTTATACTTTTAATGAACACCTAAATTATCACATCTGATTCCTGATTGCTATATTTATAACATTCTTTTTTGAAATTTGTATAATATGAAATCCATTTGTTTAAAATATTAAATAGCAATCTTAAATTACTTATAAATTCACCATGATTACTTTAGCTAAATGGTCAATACAAGACTATCATCAGATGATTTATGCGGGTATTCTGAGCGATCGCCATGTAGAATTATTAGAAGGAGAAATTATTGAAATATCCCCAGAAAAAGCTTTACATCGGAAAATAACTGATTCTGTTGCCGAATATTTACGAGAAAAGTTCCGAGGTCTGGCAAAAATCTACGAAGCACATCCAGTTACTCTTCCTAATTCAGAACCTGAACCAGATATTGCTGTTGTTAAAATGCTAGTATCTTTATATGATTCTCGTCATCCTTATCCTGAAGAAATTTATTTGTTAATAGAAGTTTCTGATACAACTCTAGAAAAAGATTTAGAAAAAAAACGATTTGTTTATGCTCGTGCTGGTATTTTAGAATATTGGGTTGTGAATCTAGAAGCTAAACAACTCATCGTATTTCAACAACCATCAACAGATAATTATCAAGTCCAAAAAACCTACAGTCAAGGAACTATTTCTACAGTTGTTTTTCCCGATATTGAAATATTAGTAGAAAAGTTATTGAAATTAAGGAGTAAGGAGTAGAAAGTAGGCAAGATGGGTCAGAGAATAACAAGCAAAAAATATTTATAGGAGTCGCCATTACTAGCGCAGACATTCTCACACCTTTCAAATTTAGTCTGTGCTACGAATTTAACTTCTGGGTAGTCCTGTAGATGTAGTGATTTAGACTGGAGTAAGGGAATAGGGAACACAGAAGGTGGGAACAGAAAAGCCCCTAAATTCTATATTTCAAAAGAATAATATTCCCTCTCTAATTAACCTTATTATCCGAGTATCACTACTTGTACACCACTACCAATTTCTGATATAGAATTCGGTTATAGAGTATATGTTTATAATTCTATAATTACTTTAATATTCAATCTCCCCATCTCCCCACCTCTCCCAACTATTCTGACTTATGACTTCATCTATACTCAGGTTTAGTTGCTGTAATAAAAACCATGCGATCGCTAAATTTCAACACTGACTTATCCTGATATTTGTCTTCCATTTCTTTTAAACCTGCTGCTAATTCAGTATCATTAAATTCAGAAAGGAAAAACATATAACGATTTTCTACCATTTCAAAATACTGACTTTTTGGCAATTCTAAAGGATACTCTATAATATCAACATCGACAATAAAATCTACTTGTTGAAGTAAATTAATTAGTTCTTGATAGTGAGGTTGTTTTTTTTCGTACAACTCTAGTGCTTTGGCAAATAAAGGATACTCAATAGTGGGTGGTAAGAGCAATAATAGAAAAATCCCCCCAGGAGTTAATCTTTGCCATAAATTCTGGAATAGTAGAAATTTTTCCTCTATATAATGGATAGCTTCTTTTAAGAAAATTTTGTTATAAATTCCTGGTTTTTGAGAGAATTTTACCCCATCCATTTCTACAGGATTTAATCGACTATTTGCCGGGATTTTTTCTAGCATTTCCGCAGAAGGATCGACGCAAATAATCGGTTGCTGTAACTGAATTTGATTGATAATTTCTTTGCTATAAATTCCTGTTCCACACCCAAGATCTACCAAAATATCTGTGGGAGTTAGGTGTAGATGTTCGATGATTTTTTGAGTTGTGAATTTAATATATTCAGGAGAGTATGACCAGAGATTATCGTAAATATTGGCGATATTTTTGTAATGGTTTTCGGAAGGGTTGTTTGTCATAGTAAGGAAGGTAGAACTATAGATTTTAAGGCGGATGGCACAACACAGATTTTGCCACGGATATACGGATGATTAGAAAAATGAATATAGAGATTCATTGATTAGAAAACTATTGCTACTGTACTTCATAAACCTGGAATGCTTTCTATAATAAGACAGAAGTTCAATACTTGGGATTTAATCATAATTTTTGCTCATTTTTTTGACAAAATTTTGATATTCTGGAGAATCTAATCCCTGTTGTAAAATTTCTAATACTAGGGCTAAATATCCTGCAAGTAAAGCTTCTTGAGCTAACCATAAACCAGGGAAATATTCACTACAAATAATACCTTTTTCATTGGGTTTAAGTTTAATATATTTCCCTTCTCTTAGCCGAAACCAATCAATTTCTCTATCATAAACCCGCCAGACTAAATATTCTTGGACTTGATTACCTTGATAGGCTTTTAATTTATCATGTAAATCAATAGACGCTGTGCTAGCTGCAATTTCTACAATTAATTCTGGCGCACCTTCAACATAGCCATCTTCACTAATTGTTGATTGCCCATTAACAGTAATTCTTAGTAAAACATCAGGTTGAGGTTCATTTTCTGCATCAAGACGTACTGTACAATTATCCCCTAGTTGAGTATTAGGAGTATAAGCTTTATAGAAACCAAGCCATGTCATAATTGAAGCATGGGGTTCTCCATGTTGATTAATTCTTAAAGGTGATGCCATATAAACAATTCCTGCAATTAATTCGGCTTTTTTGATATGAGGCATCTGTTCATAACGCTGTTCAAATTCAATACAAGTAAGTTTATCGCCGTTTTCCAGGGGTGGAATTTTTGTTGATGTTAGGGTGTTTTGAGACATAAAAATTTTTGAAATTTAGGAGTTTATTTATTGCATTTTATCAAAAAAATAAAGCTAGTTTACTCAATATTATCTTGAGGAATTGGTAACTCAGGAAGTGAATATCGTAACGCTTCTATAATTGCTTTATCATTATGGCTAATTAACCGCTTTACATAGTCTTTTAATCCTGTCCCTTTAAAAGGAAAGAAGCTTGAAATTTGATTAATCAATCCTTTGTTATTATATAGACGTAATGCTTCAGAGTAATTTTGATCATTCAAAACTTTATTGATTAAAGTTTCCTTTGTCAGATATAGAGATTTAGGATTAACTTGTGATGACATATCTTCAAATGATTGCTTTAATGCTTCTTCATCTTCTTCTGGTTTAAAATTTTTAAAACTTTCTCTAATCTCAGCAGCCACAATAGAACAAACTACCTTTTTTTTCTCCCTTTCCATGTGACTAAATACTAATTCTTTAGTTTTTTGTATTAGATTTTTTATATCATCTTGGTCTCTGCGTAAAGAATTAGCTACTACTTTAAGTACACTTTCTGATAAAAAAATATTCTCAATTTCAGAAAAATTAAGACAATATATTCCAGGTGGTAAATTAGCAATCTGTTCATCTGTTCTATAATCACGATCAATAATACCTACACACTCAAGCTTATGAAGATTTTTCAGCTTAGAAAATGAACGAGTTGCGTTAATAACTTCACTGCAACCTCCACAGGGAATGACAGTATAATCTGTATAAATATGGGAATAAACTAAAAAATCTAGACTTTCCTTACCTCCTTTACTTTCAATAAAAAGAATGGGTTTTCTACTTCCCATAATTTCAAGTAATAGTCGTTCTGGAAGGTTTTCTGTCTCAGGGATTAAAGACCAATCCCATTGATTATTCTCATAACTTTTTACCCAAATCTTAGTAGAATTAACACGGGTTACTGCAAAATCTAAATCGTGAGTTAAATAGACAAATAAACAATCTGGTCTTTCAGCTTCAATTGCATCCCATAAGCGATTTTGTAATGCTTTATGTAAATGAAGTTCAGGTTCGTCAATAACTATAATACTGTTTTTTTTCGCAGCAAGACATTGACCAATAAGATAAAAAATTACTCGTTCACCATCGCTCATTTCAGCAGAGTGATAAGTTTCTCCATTTTTAGGACAAGCTTCTATTTTTCCTGCTTTTGTTGTAATAAGCTCTCGATGTAGAATAACAGACTCCCAAATACGCTTGATAGTATCAAGAAGAGTTTCTGGTATATTTTCTGGTTGTTGTTTAATCTGAGCTTGCTTTTGTTCTTTAATCTTAGCTTGCCGAAACTCTGCGTTTTCCTGATATTCTTCCGTGAATAAACAGGTTAGTAATTTATCATAATCATTCTGAAGTGAAGTATTTGGTTTACTTCGCCATTTATTTCCTAATTTGTAAGCTAGGAAATTTGTATCATCTATAATGTCGTTATGCAAGCCATAATAAAGCATATTTTTAGCCACTTCCATAGAAGATGTAGGAGAAAAATCTGGTATGGAAAGAGATTTTTGTGCTGCTACTCTATGCACGGAATAACGTTGTGTTTGTGGTGACTCTAAGTTATTTTCAATCCAGGAACCAAGGCGAGTTTTTCCTGAACCATTTGCACCAACTATTACAACACTTGCAGCACTTGAATTATCTCGAAACTTAATTACAACACTTGAATTATCTTGAACCTCAATTACAACGTTTGAATTATCTTGAACTTTAATAAAATCATCTGAATTGAAACCTGATTTAGGGAGAGGGAGAACTAACTTTTTCTCTTCAATTTTTTCTGGCAAATTGATGTTTTCTTGCATGATTATGCCAAAACAGTTAACGATAATCTTGAAAAATTTACAGCAGTTTCTATTTTAGCACAAATAAAGTAGAAACGTTTTATGAAACGTCCCTACAAAGTTATGGTTTTAATTGTTGTATTTATGTATTTAAAAATTACGATGACTGTGGTTTTTCCATTACCATCTACACCACACTCACCACAGTTTCTTGACACTGATTTTCCAACATCAAACCATATTCCAAACCTTCAACAACTGCCTGATAAGAAGCATCCAAAATATTAGTAGAAACTCCCACAGTCGTCCATCGTTGTTGACCATTACTCGACTCAATTAATACCCTAGTCTTAGCAGAAGTACCCGCTCCACCATCCAAAATTCTCACCTTATAATCTGTTAAGTAAAAATTAGCGATCGCTGGATAAAAATTTCCTAACGCTTTCCGCAAAGCAGCATCCAAAGCAGAAACCGGACCATTCCCTTCCGCAGCTTCCAGAATATCCCTACCATCAACAGCAACTTTCACCGTTGCCAGAGAATTAGAAACCTTACCACTTCCCTTATCCAAATTCACCTGGAAACCCTTAATCTCAAAAAACTGCTGCCGTTGCTCCAAAGCAGTTCGCATCAATAACTCAAAACTCGCCTCCGCACCTTCAAACTGATAACCCTCATTTTCCAACTCTTTTAACTTCTCCAAAATTTGCCGACAAGCAGGGTTTTGGCGATCTAATTCAATACCGAAACTTTTCGCCTTTGCCAACACATTACTCAAACCTGCTTGGTCAGAAATCACAATGCGACGACCGTTCCCCACCTGTTGCGGTTGAATATGTTCATAAGTTAGAGGGTTACGTTCCACTGCTGACACATGAATACCACCCTTGTGAGCAAAAGCTGATAAACCTACAAATGGTGCATGATCGTCAGGAGCAAGATTAACTATTTCACTAATACCTCGACTGGTCTGAGTCAATTTTTCTAGTTGTTGCGACTGAATACAGTCATAACCCAACTTGATTTGCAAATTAGGAATTAAAGTACAAAGGTTAGCATTACCGCAACGTTCCCCATAACCATTAATAGTTCCTTGTACCATCCGCGCTCCTTCCATGACCGCAGACAAAGCATTGGCAACAGCAGTTCCAGAATCATTATGGGTGTGAATGCCTAATTTTGCAGTAGGTAAAGCTTGAGAAACATCTGCCACTATTTGACTGATTTCGTGGGGTAGAGTCCCACCGTTAGTATCGCACAAAACTAACCATTCTGCTCCGCTGTTGTTGGCAGCAGCTAAAGTTTGCAAAGCATAATCAGGGTTATGTTTGTAACCATCAAACCAATGTTCAGCATCATAGATAACGTGGCGACCTTGACTGCACAGATAAGAAATTGTATCTGAAATCATCGCTAAATTTTCTTCGAGAGTAGTTTTCAACCCTTCGGTAACGTGCAGATCCCAAGATTTACCAAAAATTGTCACCCAGCGCGTACCCGCAGACAAAATAGGTTGGAGAGTAGGGTCGGATGCTGCTTGCTTTCCCGGACGACGGGTGGAACAAAATGCTACAACTTCTGCTTGAGTCAGGGGTTGGTCTTTCAGCTGCCAAAAAAATTGTACGTCTTTAGGATTTGCACCAGGCCAACCGCCTTCGATAAATGGAATCCCTAAACTGTCGAGTTGATGGGCGATGCGTAGTTTGTCTTCCAGGGATAGGGATAATCCTTCTCGTTGGGCACCGTCGCGCAGAGTTGTGTCGTAAATCCAGATTTTGTTCATGGTGGTTGATGGTAGGTTTTAGGTACTAGATTAGTCAATCATACAACTTAGTTTGAAGGAAGATACTTACAATTAAAATATTTTTCAACTTAATTTAAACTTTATCATTCAAAGGTTTACTTTTGAATAGATGGGAATTACTATTTACCAATGGATAATTGATAATTGATAATTGATAATTAATTCCCAGAGCTTGAAACCCTCTCCTAATAATTAATAATTGAGAATTGCGGAACGCAAAACGCTTTTCATGTTGCCCAGCGTTTCATGTCGGCTCTGGCAGCCGAAAACAAAAATAATTCTCCATTAATGAACCACTCTACTTTACTTTTTATGTTAATTTTTATCTGTTGATATATAATCAATATTAGTCAATATAATGAAATAATTTGTTATGGTTAAGATTCAGGCTCAGGGTAAAACTATCAATTGTGCTAAAGGAGCAAATTTACGTCAAGTTTTACTGAAAAATAATGTTGATGTTTATAATGGCAATGCCTCAATTATTAACTGTCGTAGTATTGGTACTTGTGGCACTTGTGCTGTAGTAATAGAAGGAGAAGTTTCTCAACCTCAATGGCGAGAAAAAGCTAGACTTTCTTTGCCTCCCCATATTTCTAATTCTCAGAAACGTTTATCCTGTCAAGTGAAAGTTTTAGGAGATATAAAAGTAACTAAATACAATGGTTTTTGGGGGCAAGGTTCTGAGATTGTCTGGACTCCTGAAGGATAAAATATATATTAAGAAAAATCATTAAAAATATCAGTTATAGGAAAATAAAATCAAGACATAAAAAAAAGAGTAATTGCTCTTTAGAAGAAAAACAAAGTTCAAGCTCATAAACTGTTTCTTATTCCTAATAATTATCTGTAGAATTATCAGAAGCTGTTTGAGCATTGGTGTATATAACCGATGAATCCGTAGAAACCTAACATCCCTACCCTAGAATAGAATCAGGGTTTCAAAGCCTCTATCCTCGTAGGATAGAGGTTTGGAGAGAGGTTTTTATTAGTTGACAAAAAGTTTCTCAGTCCATCCGTGTCAAAAATCCTTGTCATGTTCTTCTTCCTTTATTTAAAATGAATAAATCAAACAACATCCTAATTATTGGTGGCGGTATTATCGGTCTATCAATAGCAATAGAACTTAAACTCCTCGGAGCCAAAGTCACAGTTATTAACCGTGATTTTCAGCCAATTGCCACAAATGCTGCTGCGGGAATGTTAGCTCCTCAAGCTGAAGCTATTCCCCCTGGAAAAATGTTAGACTTATGTTTAAAAAGTCGGACATTATATCCAGAATGGGTACAAAAAATAGAATCAATTAGTGGTTTAGAAACTGGTTATTGGTCTTGTGGAATTTTAACTCCAGTTTATACATTAAAAGACAGACAAAATTATGCTTTACCAAACCTAAATTATCAATGGCTAAATCAAGTAGCAATTCATCAATATCAATCAGGATTAAGTCCTGAAGTAATTGGCGGTTGGTTTTACTCTCAAGATGCGCAAGTAGATAGTCCTTACTTGTATAAGTCAATTATTGCAGCGGCTAAAGAATTAAAGATTGATATTATCCAAGGCTCTGTTAAAGAAATAATTTGTAAAAAAGGGAAAATTCAAACTCTGAAAACATCAATAGGTGAATTAGAAGCAGAACATTATGTATTAGCTACGGGTGCGTGGTCACAGGAGTTATTACCAATTCCTGTTTTTCCTACAAAAGGGCAAATGTTGTCATTAAAAATCCCCTCAGATGTAAGTACAGAAAATTTACCTTTACAGCAAGTTTTATTTGGAAATCAAACTTATATTGTACCACGAAAAGATGGCAGAATAATTATTGGTGCTACCTGTGAAAATATCGGATTTGTTGATGGAAATACAGCCGCAGGAGTTCAACAATTACTAGGAAATGCAATTAGATTATATCCAGGTTTAAGAGATTACGAAATCTTAGAATTTTGGTGGGGTTTTCGTCCTAATACTCCTGATGAAATGCCCATATTAGGAGAAAGTAATTATGATAATTTGACATTGGCAACTGGGCATTATCGGAATGGAATTTTATTAGCACCTGTAACAGGAATGTTAATTGCTGATTTAATTTGGAATAATCAATCTGACCCCTTATTAACAGCTTTTAATTATTCTCGGTTTATGGAAGTAGGAAGTAAAGTTTGAGGAAGTTATGTGATATTAAATCCGGTAGTTTTAGTATAAATAAAGTATAGAAACCGGGTTTGTATGAGATGCCCTACCATATTAACATCCATCTCCCATAAAGTCGGTTTCTTATAATATCAAATCCACTTAATTCGATATAAAAAAATGTTTCATCTTTACTCATTCCCAAATTTTTCTATATCTCCCCCGCACCGCACATTCCCCTCCTGGGAGGGGTTAGGGGTGGGTCTCCACACTATGAATCTAATTACACCAATGCTACCGGATTTGATATAATACTCCAAAGTAAGCAGATTTGATATGGAATGACTTTTGATTTAGTAGATTTAATTTATTTGGTAAAAATACTTAAACTAGGAAAATAATAGTAGAAAAAGAATAGAAAAAATTAGTAGATTCACTGATGCAGAGTTGTGTAGATTCTTGATAGAGTACAGTTGGGATAAAAATTCAATCATTTGTTAGAGGATATATATACGAATGACTACTACAAAATCAGGGAATAAGTCAGAGATATTAACTCTTGCTAAACAGGGAAATATCACAGCGATCGCATCTGTACTTAATTATTTTTTTAAAGATAAAGGAATTACTACTCAAGTCACTATTATAGATAGTGTATTGTGTTTAACTCTAAAATCTCTAGAAGTACCAGACAAAAAAAAATCTGTTTCTTTTGTGCATAGAGCTATTGTAAAGTTAGGAATAGAATCAATAGATTCTGTCAAAGTTTCTGGTCAAGATATAAATACAGATTCTCCTCAGTGGACTGAATTTATTAGTTTGTACAATCAAGCTAAAATACAACAACAAATAATTAAACCTGTAGAATCTATAGAATCAGATAATCAGCCCAAAAATACAAATACCACAACTGAGCAAAAGAAATTAGATAAACTGATTAAATTATCTCAATGCAGTATGTGGTTAACTTTTTTGTTAGGTTTAACTATTCCCATAGCTACATATATTTATACTAAGCGGAAAGTTGCTTTTTATATTTGGTTTTTCGTATTTGGAATTTTCTTACAAGGTATTTTATCTGCAAGTTTAATCAACTTTTTACTAGAAAATAGTGATGGTGAAGATATATTTATTAAAGCATTTTATTTACCTTTCTTAGTAGTGTCATTCATCAGCATTATTGACAACTGTCTGGCAATTAAACGAGGGCGGAGACAAACCTATTTATTAACGGGAAAAACACTTTGGAAACAGAAGGGGAAAAACAAACAGGAAAATCAACAGAAAGAAAACAAAGTAAATAAATGGCCTATATGGTTTCCTTATCCTAGTTCATGGCTAAAAAGTTTATTTATGTTAATCTGGACAGTGATTATAATTAGAGTTTTTGGTTTCTGGAGTGGGATTGTAGGGTTTATTTTATCAGAAATTACAGGAAGTGAAACTCTATTTCTAAAAGCTGTAGGATTAGGAATAATCTTATCTATACTTGTGTTATCCTACGTTGACCATATTTTATCTAATAAAAATATTTTCTTTGGTAAAAAACCTTCTTCAAAATCTTTGATGTGGGTGCCTCATCCCATAAGTATATGGCAGGGTTTTTATGCTCATATTGTCCTAGTTTTAGCTTCTATAATCGTGATGATTATTCTTTTACCATTTTTATCTATTTGTGACTATCAAACATTCGGGGATTTTGGATATTGCACTCGAATGGTAGATACGAAACTAACTGACTATGATGAATTAATTAGTTACTTTGCACTAATAAGTTGGTTGACTATAGTGGCGTATTTTTATCAAATTGAGCGTTGGTTAAGGAAAAATTTTTCTCTCAATGATTTAGGCAAACTTATTCTGACAATATTTATTATTTTATCTTTAAACAGTCATATTTCAATAATTTCACAACTTTTATAAAATAGTAGTATAGCTACTATTTTTATTCCTTATTTAAAACTTCTTACTTATTCTTTATTCCTTCTTGAAGTATAGAAAAACCCTGATAAGGAGATTGACTTGACAATTGTACTTGAAAATTTACTCTGTCTACCATTTCTCCTGAACGTACTTCCAAATGCCACTTACCAGGAGTTAATTTCCAAAAAAAAGAATTGCCAGAATTAACTGCTAACTTCTCTCCATTCAACCACCATTCCACAGATTTTTTGGCTGAATTTGCCAACTTAAATTCTAACTTTTGTTCTCCTGTACTACTATCAATTAAAAAGTAATCATCTTCTTGGGGAAATAAAATTTTTAACTCACCATCAACAAAACTAGACTCACTTTGTCTTGCTAACCATTCGTTATATTCAGCAGGCAAATTCCCCACTCGATAATTATTAGATAAATGCTCGTATTCTGCCAACTTTTCTGAATAAAAATACTCGGTCATTACCGACGGACAATCGGATTTAGGACGCAATCCAGAAATTGTACAAACTGGGCGCTGAACCATATTTTTTGGTGTGGAAAAAAAAGTCGGTTCATTCTTTTCATGTAAATGCAGCATAATTCGATTCCATAAAGGTGCAGCACCCATAACTCCTGATATTTGCATCATCGGTTTGCCACTAAAATTACCTACCCAAACTGCTACAGTATAATCTTTGGAAAAACCGACCGTCCAAGTATCACGAAAATCTGAAGAAGTACCCGTTTTTACTGCTGCTGGAAATGGCAAATTTAAAGCAGAATTAATTCCAAATTCTGTAGCTCTAGCATGAGTATCGCAAAAATCTGAGGAAATGGATTGGTCTTAAATCTCTTGTCATAATAAAATTAATTTCCCATCAACCCGTTTTTTTATAATACTATCGGTGTCAAAAATCTGAGGAAATGGATTGGTCTTAAATCTCTTGTCATAATAAAATTAATTTCCCATCAACCCGTTTTTTTATAATACTATCGGTGTCAAAAATCTGAGGAAATGGATTGGTCTTAAATCTCTGTCGGGAGGTCCGTGTAGGGAGACGCTCGAAAGTAGGAGGAATAATTGTTTGTACCTCTATCTTTTTGTGCTTGTCTACCTTTCGTCCTAACTTTTTGGTCTTAAAGGCTGAAAAATTTGCACTTTTTTCGCTCCAAAAATGCTAAAACCTCTATATATCAGTGCTTTTAGATTATATTGGCCAGCCATACTTGACTAATCCCACACTTTGCGCTATGCACAACCGCATAATTAAAGTTACTTTACTGTAGAGATGAGTTTTTTTGCAGGTCGCTCTGGGTCTCCCGTTAAATCCGAGATTGTAACGGGAGACCCGGAGCGACATTTAGTTGGGAGCAAGAAGTGTGACAAGGTGTAGAGCAATTTTTAAAAGAACATTCTCAAAAAGAATTTAGTATCGAAGGTGAAATTGGCTTGAGATCGGGTTAGTTTTAAAATTATGACTTAGGCAGAAACCGGGTCGATCGACGAAATTTCCTGGTTTGAAAAACAATAATCATGGCAATAAACCCAGTTTCTTTTTTGGGCGCGTAAGTCCTGAAAATTATACTTTAATTTGCTCAAAAATTCCAGATACCGAGTTTCTCACCCTGTTTTAGTTAGAGACTCGGTTAATTTTTTGTGTCTTGTTGTTGTCAATATCAATTTTTAATTGCTACATTTTTTAAACTTTTATATTCAAGAAAAAGCTTGTTTTTAAAAAACAAAAAATTCACAAAATTATTTTTATTTGTAATTTTAATAAATTCAAAATTAATAATTATCAAAAATTGTAAATTATACCAGTTTCAAAAAATAATGCTACATTAACTTTTTTTTGTAGTTAGGGAAGACCTGGATTTGGCTATGAAAATTAAATAAATAACAACGTTTTTCTCTATACTCTATTCTCTATTGCCTTTTTTACTGTAACGACCTTTTTTGAATTTGCTATTAAATTATGAATAAAAACGAAAATTGTTAACGAAAATTGTTCTGGTTAAAGCGGAGATCAAAAGAATAAGCTATAAAGTAATAAGATGTGAGGGGTTATACCCCTCAAGTAGTAAATTGATTAAGGAGGTCCAATGGTACAGAGTTTTGAGATTGATACAACCCACAAGATAAATCCTCTAACTGATAACTTCAGGGTCAAAAATGGATATGAATTTGTAGCTACTCCTGAGTATGACCAGACTGAATCAGAATTATTAAAACTTTCAACTATGCCCAGTTGTATTCGCCTTGGCCTAAAAGATTTAAAATCCTTTGAAGTAGTAGACCATCAATTTCAAAATTGGGGCGTAACTTTCTCTAATGCGATCGCTATCGAACCCTCAAACCCAGCTTTTGCAGTTCCTCCAGGTACCAAAGTCTTAATGGGAGCGCCAAAAAGTGGCCTAATAGAAATGAACTTTACATCTCCAGTCAAGTTTGTCAGTGGACTGGTAAGGAGTTCCCGCCGAACTGTTTTGTCAGCCTATAATCAAAATGAAGAACTCTTAGCTCAAGACGAAATGTCCGCTTCAAACTTGCTTTACCCAGATTCAATTATTCGTCCTGATGCTGAACTAACGGTTGATGCTGAGAATATTTACAAAGTTAGTTTTTATGCTTTTGACGGCCAACTGATAGTTATAGATTTGAGCTTTAGGTTTTAACTAGAATTTAGAATTTAGAATTTAGAATTCTGAATTTAGAATTCAGAATTATGGAAAATTAACTCAAAAGAAAATTTTATTTTCTATGGTACCAAAGAACAAATAAATTAAATTAGTTGTCTTGTACTAGGGAGTTTGAGAATTGAGAATTGAGAATTATGGAAAATTAACTTAAAAGAAAATTTTATTTTCTATGGTACAAAGAACAAATAAATTAAATTAGTTGTCTATCTATTAGACCTCTCCAAAAATCCCGCTCGCTACGCTCGAACGGCGCTGTGAGGGTTTGAGAAGATTTAGGAATAATAATGTCTATTGACAAAGACTTAAATTTAGGTATATACTTTAGATATGCGGCCATTGCAAAACCCGTCAATGCCTGTGGATGAGTAGCCGCCGACGGTCTTAGGGACGTTGCATGCAACGTCCGTACAGCGGGAAGTAAACATTAAAATATCACGCTATGTGAAGTTTTATATCAGTTTTATGAAGCAGTTGCCGAAGTGTTAAATAATCCTCAAGTCTTATTTGTTCCCTGGTTACATTTTCACCAACCTCCGATTTGGAATAATGGTCAATTACACGGCAACTTAGAAAAAATGCTCGGTGGTGAATCCAATTCAGAAGAGCATTGGAATGCTCAATGGTTTGCCCAAGCATACAAAAATCCGGCCCGTTATGCCAAAAAACTATCTGAAGAAGGTCATCAACCTCGGATGATGGTAGATTATTCTGGGGTATTGCTGGAAGAGATGGCAAAACTCTCTACAAATGGCATTTTCTCTAATCTTTATGTTGATGGCGAAGCAGTAGGAGATGTAATAAGTCTCTGGCGAGAAGTTCTGACGGAATATTCAGACACAATAGAATTTACTGGTAGTGCATATAGTCATTGTTATTTTCCAGCTACTCCCGAACGAGACCATGAAGCTCAAATTATGGAATGGCGAAGGGTTTTTGCAGATTTGTTTGGGGAAGAGGCACTATTGCGGATAAGAGGGTTTTGGCCTCCAGAGATGGGAATGACTGGCGACCCCGCGGAAGCGTTGAGATTTATCCGTCTGTTGAAAAAGTGCGGTTATGAATGGATAATTTTACCGAATGCAGCATTGGAACATCCTGAAGGTTGGAGTACCCCAGAGTTAGAAAACCGGGTACATTGGTTGGTGGTAGAATCAGACGGTGAGTCGGAATGTATTATATGTGTGGTTAGGGATACGGATATGGGGATTCGACAACAAAGCGGTCAAAATGCTGAAGGTTGTATTAATGATGTGCGATATCGTGGTGGAGAAGTGGGAATGAAACCACCTGCTTTAGTGGTGCCTACTTCTGATGGGGAGAATGGTAATGTGATGATGTTTGAATATTTTAAGAATTCTTTTGCTCCTCTATTTCGAGAGAGCGATCGCTGGTCGGATGTGGGTTTTATGACGGTGAGTCAATATATCGATACTTATTTATCAGAAGGACCAGTAACAGAGGTGAGGTTGAAGTCTACAGGGGGTTCGTGGATCGGAGGTCATCAGCAATGGCAAGAGGGAGACTTACGACAACAGGTATTGGCAGCAGTTGAACAGTTGAGTCAAGATTATGCCAAGGTTGTAGAGTCTGGCAAGGGTTCTGCTGAAAAAAGTAGAGCGTTGTTATTGTGTGAAACCAGTTGTTTTGTTTATTGGGGTTCTGATTTTTGGGCGCAACAGGCAAAGTTATTTATTGAGTGGGCAAGAGAAATGTTAGGTTCATAATTTAGGAATGTCAAGCTAGTGCCGCTGCGGGGAAGTCAAAATTAAAAATTAAAAATTAAAAAGCATTAGTTAGTAAGGCTTTTAGGATTTTGTAACTGGTCAGTTATTTGTGCCATCCTGCACTAGGCTTAATCATATTAGTAAAATTTTTTAGGAATTAAATTATCGTCAATTCTATTTTCCCAGTCTTGCTTTGTAATTATAGTAATCAGATGAAGATCATAAGCACAATATTTTAGATTTTTAGGGCGCTAACATTTCTAAATTATCAAACTCAGTCAAAGAGTATTTTTTACTTTTGACTGTCAGATGTGCGTCTTATACCATTTTGAAAAAAGAATGTTACGAATAATAAGCACCAGAAAAAGACTTCATAAGAAAGTCTATTTGACGAAAAGGATAATTGACAACATCAAAAATGGTATTAAATCTATTCATTCTGACTCCTGAATTCTGAATTCTGAATTCTTACGAAATACCCTAACTATTTGTAGCAAACATTTATCAATTTGGTATTACATTCTGGAGGGGCTGTGTGCGGAATTACTTCCGCACAGTAGGCGCCCGGTAGGAGACCTCAGAATTACGCACTCGATGCATGACTTGCGCGTAGTGCTATACTTTCTGTTTCTGCTTTTGTTTATCTTTCTGTTTGAAAGCTGACGTCCCTAGGAAACTTAAACCTAATCCCAACAAACTCAATATAGAAGTAGGTTCAGGAACATCTTGACTATATTCAGGAACAGCTTGATTATTTTCAGGAACAGCTTGATTATATTCAGAGTTCAGAGCAGATATAGCTTCATTTGCTATTAACTGATAAAATTTTGTTGTAGGATGAATGTAATCCCAGTATAAGTATCCATCTGATAAGTTTTCATCTGATAAGTTTCCATCTGGAGCTGCTGGATCTGCAAGATTAACATCACACCGAAATTTGTTGTCGCATTCTAACCAACTGTCTGTTACATTAGTAAAACCGAACTCACCGGGATTTTCAAGTATATTATCGAAAGTAGAGTTAACATCTAATAATGTGATAGTCACTTCAGAAAACTCTTCCTCAAACTCAGCTATCTCTAACTCCAATTTTTGGTTATGATCATCTGTTAATTGATTGAATATCTTTTCATCTATACCTTGGATTTTATGAAAATCTGAGTTTGTGAATGATAGCAAGTTAGGGATCAGGAAGTCACGAGCGCCTACATTATATAAATCTCGAATACCATCGATCACATTCTCAACAGTTGTATCTACAATATCAGGAGAGTTACCTGCAATATAATCTTTTGTACCGGAAAGATAATCAGTAGAACCTATCCAGAGAGTATACAGTGCATTAGAGTTAGCTGACTCACCTTCAAGATACCCCAGAAAAGAGTTAAGTTGTTTTCCTAAGCCATTATCTCCACTATTATTTCCACCTTTAGCAAAATTAGCTCCATCTGAACGCGCACCACCACGATTAGGTTTATAAAAAGTTAGAGGATCTAGCTCTAAATGCGATGCTACAATATCTGTAAAAACATTTCCGTTAGAAGCTCTACCCTCAAAATAAATATCGGCGTTCCCAGTTCCGTTTGTATTTCCTGGATCTGAAAGGCTGTCCCCAAAAACAAACATTTGGGAAAAGTCTAAATCGGAATCTGCAGCGTAAACTGGTGCAGTGCCTATAGTTAGAGTAGATGCAGTTATAGCAATGCTGAGTGACACAAATTTATTCATTGATTTAAGCTTTATTATTTGATAAATATACTCTTTAAGTATAAATAAGAATTGTTAGTGTTTTATGAAAATTCAGTAAAGATTGGGGAGAATTTCACTGGTTATATAAAGATTTGATGAAATTAATATAGTAATTTATACTGATAGATGAATATTTGATGAAGTAGGTATTTTTTTCTTGATATAAGGGGGGAGAGAATTCATAATCCGAAAAGGGCCTTGGTAAATTAGGGTATGATTTGTATTTTTTGGTAATTCCTAAAGTATTGAATAACAAATATTTGAGATTGTTCAATTTTTATTTTCATACCTTTATTCACCAACGCCTGATTATACTTTACTGTTTCTGCTTTTGGTTATCTTTCTGCTTGAAAGCTAACATCCGTTCTACTAAACTTACCCAAACTTACCCATGAGTGATTCCATGAGCTTTGGAGCTAGCTTCCTGTTTCACTGAAAACCACTGACCGCCGTCTGCGTACGGACGTTGCATGCAACGTCCCTTCTTCTCCACAGGCTTCAAATCGGTGAGAACTCCACCTACTCACGCGCATAGTTTTCGCTCGTTGACAGCAACATTAAAATCTCTGTCTGTCTCCAAACCACAGCGTTCACACTTGTAAGTTCTCTTGTGCAACGGCATTTTCTGTTTGTGCCCACACTGAGAACATATTTGAGAACTTGGATAGAATCTAGGAGCTATCACTAACTCGCTTCCATACCACTCACACTTATATGATAACTGACGCTTAAACTCATAAAAGCCACAGTCTGCTATGGCGCTTGCTAATTTCTGATCTCTTGGTCGATTGGAGGCAAGCGTTTGCGCTTCGCAAAGCTTCGAAGTTCGCGTAGCGTCCCGGAGGGAACGGAGACCTCGCCATCCCATCCTGACGGAATGCTCCGCTTTCCGACCGCTTTTTGAGCATTCCACTTACATTGTCATACTTCTATCACTATGGTGCTGTGGTTTTTAGCTAACCAGGTTGTCAGTTTATGTAGTGCATCTGCTCTGATATCTGCTACTTTTTTATGAATCCTTGCTAGTTTTTTGATGGCTTTGGCTCTGTTTTTGCTCCCAAGCTCTTTTTTGTTGACACGACGTTGATAATGAGTTAGTCGTTTTTTAGCTTGCTTATAGGCTTTTTTGTTAGCAAATTTGGTTCCATCACTACAAGTTGCGCTTAGATTTATTCCTACATCTACACCGATAATATCTCGTTCTTTTGTAGTCTGATTAGGCCGAGCATCATATTTAAAACTAATGTACCAATCACCTGCCCGCTTAGATATAGTAAGGTTTTTTACTGGTACAGAGGGTAAGATTTCATAAGTTTTTACTATTCCTATTCTTGGTAGTTTTATATAGTTTCCTTTCAGAATTTTAATGCTTCCTTGTAGATAAAAACTATCTTTTTTCCCTTTTTTCTTAAACTTCGGAAATCCATATTTCGGAATAGTTAACAAGTTTTTAAATGCCCTTTCTAAATCTCTTAATGCTTGCCCTTGGTGCACACTTTGATACTTGATAATACCAGGGATTTTCACTTTTTACTTCAGCTACCAAACTATACATGTAACGTGATAGCACTCAGTCGTTTCTTGGTTGATTTGTATTCAGCAATACAAGTTGCTAATCCCCAATTGTAAGCGTGTCTAGCTACACCCGCGTGTTTGGCAAGTATGGTTTTTTGTTTATTATTGACTTTGAGTTTAGTCTTGATTGATTGCATTTCAATTTATTGGCCACCTCTTTTAATATTTTAATAAGTTAGACATAAATCTAGTATATCACAGTAAATGTCTATTTATGTTAAATTTTGTCTAATTATTTTAATACTGTTGATAGCCCCAAAAACAAACATTTGGGAAAAGTCTAAATTGCAATTTGCAGCGTAAACTGGTGCAGTGCCTATAGTTAGAGTAGATGCAGTTAGAGGAATGCTGAGTGACACAAATTTATTCATTTTTATTGCTTATAATAAATCTACTCCTTAAGTGTCAATAAAATTCCTGACAAATGTCAAGTTATCTTTAAGTTTAAGTAAAATTTCTAAGGAATTTCAAGTTAGGCTTAATCATTCAGTAAAATTGCGTAGGAATTAAATTATCGTCAATTATATTTTCCCAGTCTCGCTTTGTAATTATAGTAATTCGATGAAGATAATAACCACAATATTTTAGGCTTTTAGGGAGCAGTAAAATTCTTACAATTACTATATAAGTAATACAAATTGGATAAATATTGGCTGCATAGCAAGATAATTTAACTAGAAGGTGGGGCGAGGCATTTTATCATCAACATAAATCTACGCTTATTCATATTTTGTACTAATTAACCTCAAATGATATAATCTATTGTCAAAAATATTTAATAAATTATAGAATCTTATTGGCAATAATCTCGAAATATTAACTTATGATTAACTCTAAAACGAAAATTTTAATTGTTTTCTTAGGAATGATTTTAATAGCATTTCCATCATTAGCCAATGCTAATAATTTGGGAATATTTACCTCAAAAGAATCAGATATATATCAATCTAAAATTATTACTTCACAAGACGGAGATACCTCCCCTTACATTCAGTTAGAAAACTTATTAGCAGAGAATAAATGGCAAGAAGCAGACGAAGAAACATACGATTTAATTTTAAAATTAACTCAAAGGACTAGAGCAGGAGGCATGAACACAAGAGCAATAAAAGAAAAAATTTCTTGTGAAGAAATTCGCAATATTGACCAACTCTGGCGGGAATATTCTGCAGATAAATTTGGTCTGAGTATCCAAATATCAATCTACTTAAAAACTGGCAATAACTTGGAAAAGTATAACCCACAAAGTTACCAAATATTCGGCGATCGAGTAGGTTGGAGAAAAGCCAGAAAATGGAAAAAATATGAGCAGTTAAATTTCTCGGAAGATGCTCCTAAAGGTCATTTACCTGTAGCTTTAAGAGAACCAGAAGTTACTGTGAATATTCCAGAGTTTATGATTACTAAACGTTTGCGTCGGGTGCTATATTCTAGGGTTAAAGAATGTGGACTCTAATTAATACCTTATGGAAAAAATATTGTTAGGGTAGGGGTTTGGTTACGAAACCCTTACAGGTGATAAATTTTAGCTTTTAAGTAGTATAGCAATCATATTTCAGTTGTAAGATTTTAGTGGTAATTAGGAGTCAGATAGGGGAGCCGTCGGTAGGGCGACTTCATTAATGGATAATGGATAATTACCTATCCCTAAAACGGATTGGATTGACGCGGAGGGTGAAAATTTTTTCTGATCAAGGGGAGATTGGATATGGCTAGGTTTCCTCAGCATCCCATCCTAGGTCATGCTCCGCAAACGACCGCTTGTTTCTTCTAATTAGGAGAGGCTTTTTACCTTAATTATTCGGTAAAGAACTCAGGAGTCAGGAGTTAGAATATAAAAGGATTTTGAACGATCTTAATTGTTCTTAAATATCTATCAAAATCATTCCTGATTGCTATAGTTAAATAATTAATTATTAATTATTAATTATTACCTTTCCTGAAAAAGAAAAGGATTGACTAAAAAGAATTTTTTTTCTTCTCTTGGTCGATTGGATATGGTGTTTCGGCTATCGGCGTTTTGCTTCGGACAACGCGCGTTAACGCGGAGCGACATGAAAAACGTAGTTGTGTCCTAGCTAAACTACGGCTTTTTCTCCTATTAAGAGAGGCTTTAAATTTTAATTATTTGGTAATATTATTTGACCGTGCTTGCTATAATACTAATTAAAAAAAAGAATGCTATACAAAAAAAGGTTCTAAATTTATACAGAAAAGGAGCTTTTATAATCCTATAAGATACCTATATACATGATTTATTGTCTTTATTTCTTCCTTTTTCCTTTTTCCCTATTTATTGCTGATACTATTTGTAATAAACATTTATTAATTTAGTATAAGTCAAAATCTACAACAAAAAGGCCATCAGAAAAAAAATCATCTAAAATCTACAAAAGTCGAGTAAATTCGGACATTGGATGGCCTGATAGTTCTTTTATAGCTGGAATGTTGACTTATCAAGATTTACTTATAGAATAAAAAACAATTTTGAAATTCACCAGCAGGAGTGAAGCTTTGAACAACGAAAGTCTGTCAGAAAATTTATCATTAGTCCAGGAAACTCTTGTAGATGAGATTCCCGAAGCAGTGCGAGACCCCCAAAAGGATGAAGAAATTATCCCAACTCAACCTAACAATAAAAAATGGATTTGGAGTTGGATGGGAATAGTTGTTTTGGTGGGAGTAGTTACTCTAGGGTTACAAGTTCAATCTAATCTCAACCAAGTTAATGCTTCATCATCTCAAACTGAAACTGATAGTATTAAGGTGGCTAATTCTTCTGGCACAGAAACTCCTATAATTGAACCAAAGAAAAATTCCCTTGTAGATTGGCCTTACTCACAAATAGCAGAAATGGAATTAGCATATATAGTTGCTGATAGTGATATTCGATTGCAAATAAATGCAGCAAAAAAGTTTCAGGAAATGCTTTATGCTGCTAGAAATGATGGGGTTAATTTAGTAGCTTTGAGAGGATTTCAGTCTAAGTCTGAATTGGAAACTTTGGTTAGTAATACTAACACTATTGAGGCAAATTCTACCGAAGCTTTTTCACCTCTCAGTTATGGGGAATATATAACAGGTTATGCTGTTGATATTGGGGATGAAAATGCACCTGAAACTTACCAAAATGTGGCATTTGAAAATACGGCAGCTTTTCAGTGGCTAAAAAATAATGCTGCTTATTTTAGCTTTGAAATGATACCTGTTGATAATGAGAAAGGTGTTGGTTATGAACCTTGGCATTGGCGTTATGTAGGCGATCGCCACAGTCTAGAAACTTTTTATAAAAATCTACCTAATATCATCTCTGAAGAACCAGAGTTAATTGAAGAAAATCCCGAATTAAGTAGTGGTGAATAATTGGAATTTAGGAGAATGGAAAAAATTAATAAATTAGCAATTGTTGGAGGAACACATGGGAATGAATTTACAGGTATATATCTTGTCAAAAAATTTGAAAAGTTTCCAGATTTGATTAGCAGAACAAATTTTGAGACTAAAACATTATTGGCTAATCCTCTAGGATTTGAATTAGTTACAAGATACATTGATACGGATTTAAACCGTTGTTTTAAAGTTGAGGATTTAGAAAATAGTACAAACCTTAACTATGAAGAAAGTAGAGCAAAATTTATTAATCAAATGCTAGGACCGAAAGGGAATCCTAAATTTGATTTTCTTTTGGATTTGCATAGTACTACTGCCAACATGGGATTAACAATTGTTTTGGTAAATAATCATCCTTTTAATTTAAAAATGGCTGCTTATTTAAGTTCGGTTGAGCCAGATGTAAAAGTGTATAGTTGGATTAATCCAGGAGTGGAAAATTCTTTTTTAAATTCTATTTGTGAACGTAATCTTGGCATTGAAGTAGGTCCGATAGCTCAAGGAATTATCCAGGCAGATTTATTTCAGAAAACAGAAAAATTAGTTCAGATAAGTTTGGATTTTATTGAACATTTTAATGAAGGTAAGCTACATCATATAAATGGCGATATTGTTGTTTATAAACATTTGAAAGTTGTGGATTATCCTAAAACTGAAGATGGAGAAATAGCAGCAATGATTCATCCTGAATTACAAGGGAGAGATTATCAAAAATTAAGTCCAGGTGAGCCAATGTTTTTAACTTTTGATGGCAAAACAATTTATTATCAGGAAAAAACTCCTGTCTGGCCAGTTTTTATTAATGAGGCGGCTTATTATGAAAAAGGAATTGCTATGTGTTTGACAAAACAAGAGAGTATCACAGTTTAATGAAGTCAGAAGTCAGAAGTAAACCCACCCCTAGCCCCTCCCCCTCCCAGGAGGGGAAGTCAGAAGTTGTTTTTGTAACGGGGATGTGTGAGCAACCCTCCAAAAATATTTCGCCTTAAAAGGCAGGGTATTAGACCCAATTAATTTTGAGAATTTTACTTTTGAGAGAGAAGAAAAAGTCGTTTTTTCATACAGTTTTGATCTGGCGATATCTTGTTTAAGCAAAGATGATACCAAATCAGTTCATTAATGGATAATGGATAATGAATTAATGGATAATTACCTCTGGTTAAAACCGTTCGGGAATTGAATATAAGGAAATATCCTAGCACTTTTTTTCCCCTATGGGGGGAGGCTAATAAAGCTGAATTATTTAATTAATAATTAATAATTATTAATTTTCGGTAAAAGGTACATTTTGTCAATTCCCTCTACTCCTATTGCCTGTTGCCCGATCCTCTTAATAGATATTCCTATCTAAACTGAATTTAGTATGATATTATAGAAAATTAGCAAAATTTTTTTACTTTTGATTTGGATATGAAAGTATTACTAATTAAATTAATTAAAGGCTACAAAATTTTAATTTCGCCAATGTTACCTCCATCATGTCGTTTTCAACCGACTTGTTCAGAATATGCAATGGAGGCGATCGAAAGATTTGGAATTTTTAAAGGTAGTAGAATGGCAGTTATGCGAATTTTACGTTGTCATCCTTTTCATCCAGGTGGTTATGACCCGGTGCCTCCGAAAGATTCAACAATTAATAATGAATAATTACCTCTTCTTAAAAAGAAGAAGATTAGCTAAAAGGAAATTTTTTCTTTAAGAGCAAATCTTCCGATTTTTCGTTCTCCCATACTCCCCTACTGCGCCACTCGCTTATTTCTAATAGTAATACTAATTCACTTTAAAGAGATTACAAATAATTGGCAACTGATGATGTGAAATAATAAGTTGATACCAATTTCATAAAATATTGCTACAGTTACGATACAGGGAACACTTAACTGGGAACAGGGAAAGAAAAACATAATAAAAAAGAGGAAAAAAATTTTAATTTTTAGAGTTGATGGAATTTATATATAGCAATCCTCCGCATATTCGTGGCAAAAATCTTACTGCTTTTTAGGGAACACTTAACTGGCAACAGGCAACAGGTAAGAGTTTCAAATTTTTTATTTACTTTTTAATCACCCGCAACCTATGCGCGGATTGCTATATTTTTTATTGTAGTAATAAATCACATTTTTAAGATGTAACTGCCTATGCATGAATTTGGTATTAAATTACTGTATAACTATTACTTTAAGTCGATCGACTTTGACTTCTGACTTCCTTGAAAGGGTATAACTGTTGAGTCATAAATGATATTAATCGGGTTTAATAGTTAGTATCTTTCTATGAGAGTTATATCATGTCTATTTGAATACCCACAATAAAAAATTTAGGGAATAGGGAAAAGGGAACAGGGATAAATTTATCATAGAAAACATTTTTATTATGGCTAATTAATGAGACTTGATATTATTAGTGTTCCACATTTTTTTAATTTGGCGAAAAATTATCTTTTATAGCTAAAATTTTCTCTGCCACATTTTCAGCAACAGGCATTACAGATAATCTATTTCCTTTCCTCACAACTAATAATTCATCTCCAGTAAATTGTTGTTTCAAATCAGCTAAAGATATTAACTTAGGAAATTCTTCTACAAATTCTACAGAAACAGTTTGCCACCGAGGTGCATTAGGAGTAGATTTCGGGTCGTAATATTTACTTTCTGGCTCGAATTGAGTAGGGTCAGGAATGCCACTTTCTAAGATTTTTACTAATCCAATAATTCCAGGAGGTATAGTATTAGAATGATAGAAAAATGCTAAATCTCCCTGATTCATTTGTCGGAGAAAATTCCGTGCTTGATAATTTCTTACTCCATCCCAGATACAAGTTTTTTCTTGTTTCATATCTGAGATACTGTAAGTTTTAGGTTCTGATTTTATTAGCCAATATTTCATAATTAGGGAGTAGGGAGTAGGGAATAGGGAGTAGGGAGTAGGGAGTAGGAAATGGGAGAGTAGGGAGTAGGAAATGGGAGAGTAGGGAGTAGGAAATGGGAGAGTAGGAACGTTGCACAGGCAAAAATGCGTTTCATGTCGCGCAGCGTTAACGAAGTTGTGCGCCAGCTAAACGTCCCTACAAGGTTATCATTTTTTTGTGTGGTTCATTAAATAGGTTGTAACATTTTATCGTAGGGGTTTAGTTTCTAAACCCAAGCAAAAATGGGATTTGGAGACCAAACCCCTACAGTTTTTTTCACAAATCATTTCATACTTCTATATAATTTTATATTCAAAAAATGAACTTAATTCCACCTATAAAAGCATTAAATAAAGCATATTTGAGGGTCAAACCTAGTAGGCAAGATATTGAAAAATTTAAACACAATCTGAAGTTACTTTTAGAGCAAATTAACGAAGCAGAATCAGAGGAATTTCATAAAAATATCATTTCCCAATTTTTACAATAAACTTTTTACAAAAAAAATCATTTTATCAACACAAAAGGGCAAAATTACTTAGTGATTCATAATGGCAAAGACCCGAAAAGTAATGTAAATCTAATACTATAAATTAAGAAACCAACCAATACAAAAGAAATGCTCAAAGTCGATAACCTGAATGCTAAAGCATTTCAAGAGTTGCTATTGTACTTTTTGCGGGAACGTTTCCAAGAAAATAACCTAGAAATCAAATATCTAGTAGCTACTAATGTTTATCAATGGTTCATTTTTGATGCTCAATCATTTGAGAAATACTTTATTCAAGATAAAAGTTTAGTTCAACAATTCCATGACTTTGCGGCAGGAAGATTAACAGGTAAAAAAACTGACTTTTTCTACAGAGAAATTGCTCAACCAGCTATTGAAAGTATTAAAAGTGAAATTACGTTTACTCAGTTTGATATTAGAGAATATCAAACCTATTTACAAAGTAGAGAAACCCAAGATGACAAACAATTAATCGTTTTATATAAATTACTTTCTCCAGAGCATCTATTAAAATTACCTTTTGCTAATGATAGTAATAGTCTGGATAAAAAATTTTACGGCGAACTACTTCATATTATTGGTCTCACAGAAATTAAAAAAGCTAATAAAAAACTTATCCAGCGTCAAACAGAAAATAAACGAAACCGAGGTTCACTTATAGAAAAGGCAATTTTTCAGCTTGATAGTTTAGATAAAATTTCTAGACTAGAAAAATCAGAGCAATATGGAGAAAATTCGGAAGAGCAACTTTTTAATGT
This sequence comes from Okeania sp. SIO2F4, assembly GCF_010672385.1. Taxonomy (GTDB): domain Bacteria; phylum Cyanobacteriota; class Cyanobacteriia; order Cyanobacteriales; family Microcoleaceae; genus Trichodesmium. The sequence goes on along the minus strand of NZ_JAAHGT010000001.1, from coordinate 15,815 downwards.
CAGTTTAGAGTTAGTGATAACTTGGATTAACAGAATTCTGTTTATTAAGTTACTGGAAGCTCAATTAATTAATTATCATAAAGGCGATCGCTGTTTTGCGTTTTTGAATTGGGAAAAAGTACCAAGCTATCAGGAATTAAATAATCTCTTCTTTAATGTATTGGCTCGAAAATATAGCGATCGCCAGGGTCAGGAAAAAGATATTTTTGCTAAGGTTCCTTATTTGAATAGTTCCTTATTTGAGCCAACAGAAATGGAACAGCAAACTATATTTATTAGTAATCTGACAGAGGAAAAAATGCCTATTTTTTCGGAAACGGTTCTCAAAGATAGTCAGGGTAAAAAATGTCAAGGTGAATTTAATTCTCTACAATATTTATTTGAGTTTCTCAATGCTTATGATTTTAGCAGCGAAGGTTCGGAAGCAATTCAAGAAGATAATAAAACTCTAATTAATGGTTCTGTATTGGGGTTGATTTTTGAGAAAATTAATGGTTATAAAGATGGTTCTTATTTTACTCCTGGTTTTATTACTATGTATATGTGTCGTGAAACAATTAGTAGAGCCGTGGTACAGAAGTTTAACGATATTAAAAGTTGGAATTGTCAAAATCTTGAGCAACTTTATGACAAAATTACAGATAAAAAGGAAGCTAATCAAATTATTAATAGTTTAAAAGTTTGTGACCCTGCAGTAGGTTCAGGGCATTTTTTAGTTTCTGCTCTCAATGAAATTATTGCTATAAAAAGCGAATTGAAAATTTTATTAGACAGAAAAGGAAAAACATTGAGAGATTATCAAGTTGCTATAGTTAATGATGAGTTAGTAATTACTGATGATCATGGAGAATTGTTTGAGTATTATCCGAATAATCAAGAATGTCAACGAGTACAAGAAGCCATTTTTCACGAAAAACAGACAATTATTGAAAATTGTTTGTTTGGGGTAGATATTAATCCTAATTATGTCAAAATTTGTCAGTTACGGTTATGGATAGAGCTTTTGAAAAATGCTTATTATAAACAGTACGAAAGTTCCATGCAATGTTCCTACGAATTAGAAACTTTACCGAATATTGATATTAATATCAAGTGTGGCAATTCTTTGATTAGTCGTTATGGTTTAGATTCTGATTTACGACAAGCTTTAAAGAAAAATAAATGGAATATTGAAAGTTATCGGAATGCTGTACAAATTTATCGTCGTACTGACAGTAAACCGCAAAAGCGAGAAATGGAAAAGTTGATTCAGGATATTAAAGGTAATTTTAGAACAACACTTCAAGGAACAGACCCCAAGAAAAAAAAGTTGAGAAATTTAGAGTATGAAGTTGACGATCTAGTGAATAAAAATCAATTGTCATTATTTGAGGAAACAAAGGCTGAAAAAAAAAGCTAGAGAGAAAAAGATTGTTAAGTTGAATAATCAGATTGATAAATTAAGAGTTGAAATTGCAGAAATAGAAAGTGGTAAGGTTTATGAGAATGCTTTGGAATGGCGATTTGAATTTCCCGAAGTATTGAATGACAATGGAGATTTTGTAGGGTTTGATGTGGTTATTGGTAATCCACCTTATGGAGTATTACCTTCAAAGTTTGAGTGGGCTATTTTGCTTAAGAAGTACAAAACACTAGGCATGAATAATTTACTAAAAGACAGTTACTTTACATTTTGCTTGTTAGGTTTGAAAGATATTTTAAAGCCTTATGGTTATCTATCTTATATAATTCCCAATACTTGGAAATTAATTGATTCAGCTTATGATTTTAGGCAGAGCTTAATCGGGGAATTTTGTTTGATATGTATAGATGAGTTTAAAACAAAAGTATTTGATGAAGCAACAGTAGATTGTGACGTTATGCTTATACAGAAAAATAAAATTCCCAGCTATATATTGCAAGCTAACCAGAGAAGTAAAGATTTGATTCAAAGCACAATTACTATGTCAAATGAAAGTTTGTCTAAACAATACTTCTTCAATTTTTCTCTTAGTCAAAAGGAGCTATTCATTTTAGATAAAATTCGCTCAAATTCATTTTTAGTCAAAGATTATTTTCAAATAAAAAATGGTGTCAAACCTTATGAAGTAGGTAAAGGTTTTCCACCACAAACGAAAAAGATAGTGAGTCAAAAGCCTTATACCAGTGAGGTAAAATTAGACTCAACTTTTCAGCCATTAATAGGTGGTCGTTACTTTAATAAGTATGTCATTTTATGGAATAATAATTTTTGGATTAGTTATGGAAAATGGCTGGCAGCTCCAAGACAAGAATCAATTTTCAAAGCTGATGAAAAACTAATTTTTAGACAGACTAGCGATCGCATAATTGGTACATTGATTCAATCTGGATTTATTATACGGGATAATACTCATATTATTCTTAAAAAAAATGAAACGTTTAACCTGAAATACTTACTAGGTATTTTAAATACTAAGCTAATAGATTTTTTTTATACTGCAATTAATCCTGAAAAAGGCGAAGCTCTAGCACAAGTAAAAGCATTTCATGTAGGAATGTTACCGTTTTGCCCAATTGATTTACAGGAGCAAATTCCTTTTATAGAAATAGTTGATAAAATACTCACAACAAAAAAATCCAATCCTAATGCTGATACAACAGCACTAGAAACAGAAATAGACCAATTAGTTTATCAACTCTATAAATTAACAGAAGAGGAAATTAAAATAGTGGAATCAAAAACAACCTAGCTCAAAATATTTATCCAAAAATCTTAGATAGCGATATAGCTGCCGCTAGGCTCCGCCAACGCCAGTTTTGGCGATACTAAAAAGTAGACTTTTTCAACAAAGTAGACTTTTTCAACTTGTTTAACGAGTTGTCTAAAGTCAAGAAAAATAGATTTTTTAAATAACGAGCGCTCGATATAAAAACCGAAATTTTCTGACAACCGATAACTGATAACTGAAATACCATGAACAAAAACCAAACACAACTACCCACAGACACTTGGATAACAGCAACTTGGTCAGAATACATCCAAACTATTGAAGACCCAAGTTACGAAAAAGCCAAAGTTTACTACCACAAAGGAAAACTCAGAATAGAAATGTCACCATTAGGAAACAAACATGGTAGAGACCATGCAGTTATTATGGGTGCAATTGTTTTATTTGCTGCCACTAAAAATATTGCCCTGAATGGTATAGATAACTGTACCTACCACAAAAAAGGATTTCGAGCAGCTCAACCTGATGCTTCCTATTACATTAGGGAAAATGCAGATGTCATTCCTTGGGAAATTTCTTTTATTGACCTGGATATTTATCCTCCACCAACTCTAGTTATCGAAGTTGCTAATACTTCTTTTCCTGATGATATAGGGGAAAAACGTTTGCTTTATGAAACACTTAATGTCGCTGAATATTGGATAGTTGATGTGCAGAATGCAGAAATTATTGCCTTTACTGTTGCTGATGGTGGTAGTAGAAAAATCGATCGGTCTCAAGTTTTGCCTGGGTTAGATATTTATTTATTAGAGGAAGCACTTCAGCGCACTCGTCAAACAAATCAAACTCAAGTTTATACTTGGTTATTACAGCAGTTTCAATCGTAGGGGTTTGGTCTCCAAACCCCAAAAAAAGCAGAGAAACCGGGTTTGTATTAAATGCCTCGTTATCATAATATTAACCTACAACAAACCCGGTTTCTGATAACAGAGGTTTAATCTCCCAACCCTAGCAAAAATAGGATTTGGAAACCAAACCCCTACAGTTTTTTTCACAAATCATTAACGATTCCTATATAATATCTTTCTGTTTTTGAAACCAAATAGAAGTAGTGCGTTAAATTTTGGGGCGGGTTTATTTCATCTATTGGTTAAACTCGTTAATTTAACAGGGAACCCGCCCCTACTATTGCACCATTTTAGATGTGTCAGTCCACTACTGGGCTATACCGGACATAATATTAATTATTAATTATTAATTGTTAATTATATAATATCTTTTCTCTTCTGAAAGCAAATAGTTAAAACTAAATAAATCAGCGAATGTAAACATAAAATTCCCCAACTTAAACCTAAATTTTCCCAATTAAGGTTATAAACATCTGAACCAGAAAATGGTAATGGAACGGTACTTCCGTCTGGTAATTTAGTTGGTTCTGGCACCATTTCATTAACATTTACCAGCGCCCCATAAGCAGCTACAGACCAACGACTTAACATTACCCAAGAAAATTTACTAGCTATACCTGTCATCTCAAATAAAACACCAGAAAAAATAATCTGAGGCAACAATATTAAGGGTAAAGCACTATTAGCTTGAGAACCATTTTTAACAATAGAGGAAATCATTAATCCCAGACTAATACAACTTATTAAAGTTAAAAAAGTAGTAATACTAACTCCTATTTCCCATGAAATTAATTCTGGCTGGGGACTTTCAAATCCCAGGATAATTACTCCTGCTATTAATAGAGTTTGGAAAATTGCTAATAATCCCAAAACTATTACTTTTGAACCGAGATAAGCAAATAATCCTAAATTCACCAATCTTTCTCGAATATAAATAGCTGACTCTTTGACTATTTCTTGCAGGGAACTAGAAAGACCAACCCATAAACAGGCACAAGTAAATACAAATAATACTCGCAAAGCTAAAGGAGCTAAAGTAGGTTCTGGGTCGCCAATCAATGGATTTTTATCTCTAACTGCAAATAAAATTAAACCAATGCCAATAGGAGCAGTTAATAAAGCTAAACCTAAATTAATCGGGTCGCGGAAAATTAATTTCAAATATCGTTGAATTAAAATAAATAGTTGTTGCCAAAAAGAAGCTGGTTGTTGTTTGGGAGGTAAGTTAGTAGGAGATTTTAAATTATCGATACTCAGATGATTGGAAATATAATGCCGATAATATTCTGATTGACGAAAATTATTTACCCATTCATTGACATTTTCATCACTGGTTTCTAGTTCATTGTAAATATCAGCAAAGTCTCCAGTATTTACAGAGAAAAAATTTAGAGCTTCTCTAGAAGAACCAAAGTAACATAAGCGCCCACCTCTACCTAAAAATACTACCCTATCGCAAATTCTAATATTAGCTGTGGCATGGGTAACTAAGATAATTGTTCGTCCTTGATTTGCCAACTTTCTTAATAGCTGCATCATTTTTTTGTCTAATCCTGGATCGAGTCCAGATGTCGGTTCATCTAAGAAAAATAATTTCGGATCTGCTAATAATTCCACCCCAATACTTACTCTTTTTCTTTGCCCTCCGCTTAACTGACTAACTAATACATTTCTTCTCTCTGTCATCTCTATTTGTTCGAGGGTTTTTTCGACTACTTCTTTAACATTAATATCGGGAGGTAAGCGCAACTTTGCAGCATAAGTTAAAACTTCCGATACTGTTAATTCTGGATGAATAATATCGTCTTGAGGAACATAACCAATTTGAGTCCGATAAATATTAAAATTATTCCTTAAATCTTCACCATTAATATAAACTTTGCCTTTAGTTGTAGGGTCTATTCCTAATAATGTTCGCATCAAAGTAGACTTCCCAGTTCCACTTCCTCCCACTAAAGCAACAAACTGCCCCGGTTCGATCGCGAAAGAGATATCATTTAGCAAAACTCGTGTCTTTCCCCGTTGGTCTCTGACTATTCTGTAGAGGCGATCGGCATCAAGACGAATTTGGTTGCCAGGGTCGAAGACTTCCAAATTATCGCCACGACGAATGAGAGTAAAAGGTCCGATTTTAATTACTGCTCCGTCAGTCAGAACAATAGTATTTTTAACCCGCATCTCATTGACAAAAACGCCATTGGTACTATAATCTCGTAAAATGTAATTACCTTGACCATTCGGTTCAATAGTGGCATGACGACGAGAAACAATGGCAGCATCTAATTCTAGATTGGCATCAGGATCGCGACCAAGTAACACCGATCTATCTTGCAAAGATATTGAGCGCGTTTTTGGCAAAGATGCTAAAGCTACAGGATTATTTGGTTCAAAATATTTGAGCAGGATTTGGTTTTGGGGGTCGAGACCGATTTTGATTTCTATACCATTTTGCAACAGATGACCTTCAGATGGAGTAATGCGGGTGCGGTCGAGAAATAATCCGTTAGTGCTTGCTCGATAAGCATCGCCATCATAAATATGGTAGCGATCGTCAATTTTCTGGATGACAGCGTGATAACTAGAGATAACTAACCAATCTGAAGGTACTACTAGATCGGCACGGAGGCGATCGCGTCCTAATATATGATTGTCTTGTGTCAGTTGGAGAGTGATAATTTGGCCTTGATTATTTAATTCTATATAGGGATTACTGTTTAAAAGGGTAGTTTGCCCTGTTTTGTTACTCATAATAATATTTGATTTTAGATTCTTTGGCACAGATTGACAAAAACTATTTATATTGAATCATAATACCGTTTCACCGAAGTTAAAAGTCAAAAGTCAAAAGTCAAAAGCCAAAAGTAAATGTAGGTTGGGTTGAGGAACGAAACCCAACTGACTAGACTGACACAGCTAATTTTATGCGCTAATTCTTGTTCCTTAAATAATTTTTTTTTGTTTTTCCTGATTTAGTAAATGTAGGTTGGGTTGAGGAACGAAACCCAACTCAAGAAAATGATCTAAGAAAAAATTCACAACCAATACAAACGTATATTCAAGAAGCAGAAGAAAATAACAATCAAGAAAAGATACATAAGGTTACTAAGATCCTTAATTTCTTAGTTGAGATTTCAATATGTATTGAAAACAGAGTTGCTGATGAAAAAGTATTAAAGAGCTTTTTCCAGGGAATAGTTGAAGATTACTGCGAAAAATTCGATGAGCTGATCCATTCTCGGAGAGAAGGAAATGGGCACCGATAAAGGTATAAGAAACTTCTAAAACTCAAAGATGATTGGAATAGAAATAAAGAAGCAACCTGAATTATTTAGTTTAATTGGTCTTTAAAGGATTAATGTTGTGTTCGGTTTGGAGACAAAATCCCTACATTTACTAAAATTAAATGAGTTTGGAGACAAAACCCCTAATAAAATATTACAACTTATTTAGGATTGTTATAGTAATATAGCAATCCTAAATAGGTTGGAACAATTCAAAAACTAGAAATAAATTCCAAAACTCTTACCCATTGCCCATTGCCTATTCCCTATTCCCGAAAATCAGTAAGATTTTTATACACAAATAAAATGGGATTGCTATATAAAATTCGGATAATTATTATATCCAAGTCCGCAGCAACTGGAACAAAGTGGAAGGAAGCAATATCAGAGGTTTAGGAGATTTCTTCCCCTTCATCGCTGCGGACAACTGTTCAACCGGATTTTATATAATAAAATCATTCAGTTTGCTTGGCAATATCAAATCTAGTTAAATAGATGATATTATGTGTTTGGTTTAGTTCCTAAACCAAACCTACATTTACTTATTTACTGGATTTTAAATGAAAAAAAAACTATCTATAACTACTCTCTGTATTTCCTTATATCTAACTGGATGTCAATCTCCTGAACCGGAAATAACATCTCCCAGTCCCGAAACAACTCCTTCCCCACAAGTATCAATTGAAATTCCCCAAAAACCCTTGACATTACCTCCAAATAATCCAGAACAAATAGCTTCTACTCAAGTACAAACATATCTCACTACATTAGCAAATCAAGGATTTTCTCAACAAAATCAAGGAATATGGATACAATCAAATGATACTTTATTAGCAAATCATCAAGGTACAATTCCTTTACCAGCAGCCTCAATTACTAAAGTAGCAACTTCTTTAGTCGCCTTAGAAACTTTTAATCCTAACCATCAATTTATTACCTTAATTGGTACAACAGGAAAAATTGAAAATGGAGTATTAAATGGAGATTTAGTCATTCAAGGAGGAGAAGACTCATTTTTTGTTTGGGAAGAAGCGATCGCTATTGGTAATTTATTAAATAAAATCGGGATTCAAAGAGTTACTGGGAATCTAATTATTACCGGTAAATTTTACATGAACTTTGAATCTAATCCTCAGACTGCTGGTAATTTTCTGAAACAAGGAATTAATAGTCAAATTTGGTCGGGAGAAGCTTTAAGTCAATATCAAACTTTACCTCCAGGTACGCCAAAACCTCAAGTAATAATTGATGGTGTTATAGAAGTTTATCCCACTCCTCCTGAAAATCTCAAACTATTAATTAGGCATTATTCTTTTCCCCTAGCTGAACTGGTCAAGAAAATGAATCAATATAGCAATAATTTAATGGCAGATATGTTAGCTGAAGCTGTGGGAGGTTATCAAGTAGTTGCGACAAAAGCTGCTGAATTTATAGGAGTACCAAAAGAGGAAATTCAACTAATTAATGGTTCAGGTTTAGGAGAAGAAAATCGTATTTCTCCTCGGGCAGCTACGGGAATGTTTCTAGCAATTGATAAATATCTTCAGCAATACAATATGAGTGTGGCAGATGTATTTGTTATAGTTGGCAAAGATAAAGGTATTTTAGATGAACGGAAACAACTTCCAAATTTTGCAGTAGTTAAGTCTGGAACCCTAGATTATGTTAGTGCTTTAGGAGGTGCTTTACCAACAAAAGAAAAGGGAGTTGTTTGGTTTACAATTCTGAATAAAGGAGCTAGTGTAAATCAATTAAGAAATCAACAAGAAATTTTACTAAGAGATATGTTGAACAAGTGGGGTACTGTTGAGTCATCGCCACCAGAATTAACAGCTAATCCTGAGAGAAAAGCTAAAAAATCTCGTAGTGAAATTATTGAAAATGGCAAATAATAAGAATCTAGATAAGTTAAAAGTTAAGATTAATACTATTACAAAAATTTCTGAAAAAAATCTTAGAGATTGTTTGTAAAGGAAACATAAAAAGGAGATAGGGAATAGGGAAGAATAAATAAATAAAGACAACTATTTGTCATTTATAAATCTAGGAATATATCTACCGAACACCTCTGTATCTACCAGATTTCAATCCCTTGAAGTATTAACGCTTTTAGATTTTATATTATGTAGGGTTAAATAGTTATAATTAAAGTTCGTAGTAGGGCTTTAGCCCTATCTATAGTTCGGGCTAAAGCCCTACTACAAACAAAATTTTTATGAGCGAATCAAGATTAAAACAGCTTGTCAGCCAAGGTAAAGCGACCATATTTTACATTCACGGAACTGATAGAAGTGGATCTACGCTGGCCGAAGTGATTTTTTCAAAATTGGCGCATAGAGCAATTCATCAACCTTTTTTGCGTCTGACTAAAAAACTGGGAGGTATCCTCAGACCTAATAAACACCCCTTTGATGCTGACATCTATGAAATGGGTTGCGGCTTGATTGTTGAGCAGATAGAAGAAATTCTCCAGCAGAAAAACCACGCTACAATTTGTGTCAAAGAGACTACTCGTTTCTTTCATTCCCAAATTTGGGAGCAATGGATTCAGATTCCTGAAAAGTTTCTGTTTACAATTCGGGAGCCTCATTTACAGCATTTATCATGGTTATCCTTTATGACTGACTTAGCATACAAGGGCAATGGCTTATGGATGACCAATCCTTACAAAGTCCTCGAGAAAGCCCAAAAAACAGAAGCCTTAGACATCCAAAGCTTCAGACCTGGAGGACCTTCGGGTACAATTATTAGTTATAATTTGCAGATATGGCAGAATTTAATCAGAGATTGGAATTTGTTGCAATCTAGGATTGCTGGAAGTTCAAAAAAACTGGCAGTTCTGGATTTAATCGAACTCAGGCAAAATCCTGAATATGCAATTGGCAAAACAATTGAGCAATTGGGTTGGGAAATTGATAATCTTGAGAGGCTCAATTGCAATTTAATGGTGCAGTCTCAAAACAAGGTCTTTAATAACATAGTAGCTTCCTACCCTTCTGCAACAAAAAAAATACGCAATAGTAATGAAATAGAGTTGTTAGTTCCTGGGGAAGCTATCGCGACCTACGCCTTTTCACCTCAGTCACAAGAGCTTATTTGGCAACTGATTCCCCTGTACCTCGATCTGCTCTACGCACCTGAAAATGCTGCCATGCCATCTTCGCAACAGCTAGAGGAGACCGTGGCAGGCAGCGAAACTTTGAAATTAGGGGATATTCATCCTTTTGTTGCCTACGCGATCGCGAATTTCCATCAGCACAAAAACCCAGCTCCAGAAATTAAGGTAGTGCTAGAAAGTATTGTCGATGGGAAAACGAAAACTGCTTTGGGGGAAGAAAAGCCAAACTCAGAATTATTCGGAGATTCTTTTGCAGTGGTGGATGCTTACTGGCAAGAAGCAGACTAATTTGAGGAGTTATTTCCAGAGGAAGAATCTAGTGCGCGATCGCCTTTCCTCCGGAAGAAACTATAAAAAACCGAAGGGTAAATACCCAAATGCTTAATCACTAGAAAACTAAGCCAGACATTCCACATAGCCATCGTCAAGCTAGTAGCGATCGCTGCTCCAATGGAACCAAAGATAGGAATTAATACTCCATTCAAAACAATATTACTTAAAGCAGCGTAACCATAAATAAAAACTGCTTTATTTTGATGACCTGTCATGATCAACAAGAATCCCACAGATCCGCATAAAGCATTCACTAACTGTCCTAAAACCAAAATCTTTAACTGCCAGTGAGCAACGACAAAATCTGACCCAAAAAGCCTCATTACAGGTTGGGCGAAGATAATCAAAATAGCAGCAACAGCTAGGGAAGACCAGAACATCCAGACAGTCACTTTAGAGACCAGGTTTTGTAACTCTTGGCGATCGCCTTGTACATACAGGGTAGTAAAAACAGGAGCGACTACGATATTAACAGTTTGCAAAGAGAAAGCTACCCATTCAGCAGTCTTCACCGCTGCGCTGTAAATCCCTGCCTCCTCAGCTCCAATTACCGAACCCACCATCACAATATCTGTTTGATTCAAAATCTCCTTAAATCCCGCTTGTAATAACAAAACTAGGGCGATACTTATCCACTCGCGGTAGTTATAGATGGGAGTAGTCTGCTCAACTTCTGTATTCAATTTGCCCCACAACAGCCATAATTGGAATGATAGAGCGATCGCTAGCATTACCATTGCCATTTCGATTGTTGTGATACTGCGGAGTGCGTGGTTTCTTTGCCAAAAAAATAATCCTCCTGACAGCAATAATATTGGCCATATTACTAGGGATGGTGCATAGGCTAAAGTTACATCTTTCATTGCTCTAGCTGTTTCCAAAAATAATTGGACTAAAGCTTGTAGTGGCACCAACCAAATCCCGATTAGAAGTGGTTTTGCGTAGGCAAAGCTGTGATAATGATTGAGCAATAAAATTAGACCTGTGGAGACTAAGCACAACAAGATACTATTCAATATGGTCAGTAATAAGCTGCCACGGATAATACCGCCCAAACGCCCCCAATCTTGCTTAACTCGGTATTCGGAAATTAAGCGCAATACGGTGCGAGGGAAACCCAATCCTGCTGGAATTGCTAAGAGTAATGACCAAGAGATGACATATTCATAAATTCCGTACTCGGTTTTACCCATCCATCGGGCTAGAAATACTTTAACTAGGTAGATGAGCAATAACCCAGTTAATTGAATAATCAAGGCTACTTTAACATCTTTAACTAGAGCGCTGAAATTGAAACTGTCTGATTTTGCTGATAATGAGGTTTGAGTCATAGATGTTGATTTTTTTGAAGAAGGAAGAAGGAAAAGACATTGCACTATTATTCATCAATTATTTTCCCTTAGTCTGTAGGGAAGTTGCATGCAACTCCCTACTATAAAGTAAGCATTCAGCTATTAGCTGTCAGCTTAAGCGCGACAAGACTCTTCCCGGTTGTAAGATTTTATAAATGCGGAGTTTGGTCTCCAAATATTTTGGCGCTTGGGTTTGGAGACCAAACCCCTACAGTTTTTTCTAATGTAAAATCTTACTTTTGATTTTTGACTTTTAACTTTTAACTTCTCTTACTTTTGACTTTTGACTTTTGAATTTTGAATTATCAATGTGAAATCTTACTTTTGACTTTTGACTTTTGAATTTTGAATTATCTTGGATCGACAGGTCTTGCCACTAAAATACCAATAGCACTTTCCACATTCCAAATATATCTTTCTAAATCATAAGCAACCGTTACTTTTCCAGCAGGGGAAGCATGAATTAAACCAATATTACCATCAGAATTACGATAAACTAAGCCAGTATGAGTAACATCTAATCCATTAATTTCTGTCGCTACGGCAATAATATCTCCTGGTTTTAGCTGAGAATAAACACTGTTAATTTTATAGTATGGAATGTAGTTTATTTTCAGTTTACTAATGCTATCTTCCATACTAACAATACACTGATAGTTCGCATCATTCCTAGAAATTTGTGGATACTTCAATCTATTTTTACTCATAAAAAATAATTGCTTGTTTACCCTTTCTCCACCTAATTCAACACCGATATCTCTCACATTTCCACGTCTTTGATTATCAGCAATCCATTCAGAAAAATAATGTAAACGGCTGCAATATCCATCCATTTTACCTTTCCAGTAACGCTGGTTTTTAATGTGATTAATAAAGGTCAAATAAGAATAATCTTCCATTGCTATTCCCCTAGCCATTGCCAAGACAGTTTCCACAAACAATACACAATCAAATCCATCCAAAGTAATAACTAAAGACTCTTGGTTTGATTGGTCTAATAATCCAGCTTTGTAGGGAGTATCAATAAAATAATCAGCGATCGCCTGCATAATTTCTGCCATGGAACCTTCAGCAAGATTCTGTTTTATGGCATACTCCATAACTGGTTTAAACTTGGGGTCTTCTTGAATATTTGATTGTGGTATTTTATTAATTCCTTTTTCTCGACGACTTTTATTTAAGTGAATATCAATTAATGGTCTTGTTGGAGGTTGAGACGGACCTACTGGGAATTCTTTTGAAACATTTCGCTTTGATAAAGTAGATGATTCTGAGAAATCATTACCAGATAAATTTAGGGATTTTAAAGTAGTATCAGAAAATTGAATTAGACGCAAATTTAATGATTTATCCGAAATAGACACTAGGGGATTAATTAACTTTTGAGAGTCAGACTTTATTTTGTCATTATCGTGATTATTTGCCAGATATTTTTTCTGAATACTGCTATCTTTTTGAGCCGCATTAACTAGGCTGAAAAAAGAAATCGAACTATTTAACACCAGAGGAAAATTTACTGTGTAGAAGCCAGTGACTGACACTACTAAAATAGTTAACTCTAATAATTTTCTCATTTTTTTTTCAGGAATTTTAGACTACAAATATGTGCAAGTATTAGTTATGGCTGATAGCTGACCGCTGATGGCTAAATGCTTACCAATAGATAATTTATAATTGGTAATTAGAGATAGTTTTCATTATCCACTATCCATTATTTATTATTCATTATCAATTAAATTAAGTAGGGTTTTAACCAGAGGTAATTATCCATTATTCATTATCCATTATCAATTAATAAAAAGTATGTTATCCTAAATAAGAATAAATTGGTAATAGTTACTGATGTGAAACCTACAGTTTTGAACAATCGCTATCGAGTTATACGAGCCATCAGTAGTGGTGGATTTGGGGAAACCTTTTTAGCACAAGATACCCAAATGCCTTCTGGTCGCTACTGCGTAATTAAGCAACTTAAAGTAGTTACAAATAATCCTGATATTTACCAAGAGGTACTACAACGCTTTCAACGAGAGGCGGCCATTTTGGAAGAATTAGGGGAGACTAATACTCAAATACCTAAATTATATGCTTATTTTAGCGATACAGCGGGTCAATTTTACTTAATACAAGAATGGATAGAAGGAGAAACCCTGGCAAAAATAGTAGAAACTAGAGGCAAAATGACAGATAGTTATGTTCATAAAATGCTGATTAGTTTACTATCGGTTATTAACTATATACATAACAAAAATATTATTCATCGGGATATTAAGCCGGAAAATATTATTTTGCGTCAAGAAGATGATTTGCCAGTTTTAATAGATTTTGGGGCAGTAAAAGATTCTATTACTACAGCAATTAATTCTGAAAAAAATACACCTATTTCTATTATGATTGGTACTCCTGGATATATGGCTTTTGAACAAGCTGCTGGACGACCAGTTTATGCAAGCGATTTATATAGTTTAGGAATAACAGGAATTTATCTACTCACAGGAAAAGTTCCTCAAGATTTAGAAATGGATTTACAAACTGGAAAGATTATTTGGCAGCAATATACTAATAATTTAACTCCTAAATTAGCAGGAATTTTAGATAAGGCAATTCAACCTAATATTAGCGATCGCTTTGCTACAGCTAGAGAAATGTTAGAAGCTTTACAGTCTGATTCAATTCAGGTTTTTACTAATGAAACAGAAACGTCATCTCCATCCTTAGTAGTTATTAATAATTCTGACAAAACAACAACTTTAGATGCACCTGTAGATCAACATTTAGAACTACCTTCAACTCAACTATCTATCAGTCGCAGAAATTGGCAGAAAGCTGTAATTATTAGCGGTGCTATTAGTAGTTGTTTTTTGATTGGTATTTTGCTCAAAAATACCTTAATTAAATCTGCCCAACCACAATTAGAAATACCAACCTTTCCCACACCACCTACCACAGAATTAGTAACATCAATTTCTCAACCACAAGCTAAAAAATTAATCCAGACTTGGTTAAATGCAAAAAAAGATATATTTGCTCCTCCCTATAATCAAAAACTTGCTGCTGAATTGACAACAGCAAAAGTATATGATACAATTACTTCTCCAAATGGAGCGATGGCTTGGTTAAAAGAAAACAATGCTTACTATCAGTATGGAGTTCAAAAAATAGACAGTGTTGAATATTTTTCAACCCAAGGAAATCAAGCCACTATTCAAGTAAAGGTTACCGAAGAATATCAACTATTTAAAAATGATAAATTAGAAACTAAAAGGTCAGGTTCATCCCAATTAACAGTCATCTATACTTTGCAATTTATAGACGGCAAATGGAAAATAGCTGCTTCTAGAATTATTTAGAAAAAATAGAATAGGGAACACTTAACTGGGAACAGATATGGAGGGAATAGAAAAGAAAAAAACAAGTATACTTCACAAAGGGTGAGAAATGCTATATTTACTTCTTTATTCTTAAATTATTAGACCAAATTTCAAAAAGGTAGTTATACGATGTCCGGATAATAAGTGATCAAAAAGTATATGGTTTGTAGTAGGGCTTTAGCCCTAAGTATAGAAGTGGCTCAAGCCCTACTACAAGCTTTAATTATAACTATTCAACCGGACATGATATTATATAAATTTGGTTGAACCTGTTTCCTAATTCCAAGAGATTTTATTCACAACCAAAATCTGACTGCTATATGAATCAACAGATTTTAAATAACCGTTATCGGATTATCAATACATTAGCAAGTGGAGGATTTGGTGAAACATTTCTTGCTCAAGATACTCAAATGCCCTCCGGTCGTCTTTGCGTTATTAAACAACTTAAACCTATAGTAAATAATCCTCAAATTTATCAACTTGTACAAGAAAGATTTCAAAGAGAAGCAGCTATTTTAGAAGAATTAGGAGAAACAAATAATCAGATTCCGCGATTATACGCATACTTTACAGAAAACGGACAATTTTATCTAGTACAAGAATGGATAGAAGGAGAAACTCTGACAAAAAAATTAAAAACAGAAGGAGTATTTAACGAAAATTCCGTGAGACAAATCCTCCTTAGTTTACTCCCTGTTTTAGAATATGTTCACAGCAAAAGAATTATCCATAGAGATATCAAACCAGGCAACATAATCA